>NZ_JBRAGO010000007.1:0-73503 GCF_052746595.1 Leptodesmis sp. | reverse complement strand
CTTCAATACTGGCGTTTAGAGCGAGCAAGTTGGTACGGGAAGCAATTTGGGAAATCAAGGCAACAATCTTGGAAATTTCCTGCGAGGATTCAGCCAACCGCTTCACCTTACGGGTAGTTTCCGCCACGGTTTCTCGAATTTGCAAAATCCCAGCAACAGTTCGTTCCACCGCTTCCCCTCCCTTGAGAGCTGTAGAAGATGCAGAACGAGCCACTTCCTCCGCTTCACGGGCACTTTCTGCCACCCGCTGAATAGATTCCGTCATTACTTGAACAGAATTCAAGGTAACGGCTAACTCTTCTGCCTGCCGCAATGCATCTGAGGAAAGGCTACGGGCAAACATCTCGTTATCTGTCGAGCCTTTGCTCACCTGACGCGCTGCAACTTTCACCTGCTGCACAATCTCGCGCAAATTCTGGATGGTCAGGTTAAAGGAGTCAGCGACTGCACCCAGTACATCAGCCGTCACTTCTGCCTGTACGGTCAAATCGCCTCGTGCGGCACCTTCCACATCATCCAGTAAACGAATCACTTGCCGTTGCAAGTCTTCCTTAGCCTGCTCTTGCTCTTCGGCTTTGCGTTGCGCTTCGCTGGTCGTGGTCAGAATCACTCGCGACATCTGATTAAAGCTAGTGGCTAGTTGACCGAATTCATCTTCTGAGTAAACCGTTGCACGGGCATTCAGATTTCCCTGAGAAACCGCGTTGAATTGAGCCTGTAAGTCGTCTACGGAACGCTTAATCTGTTGGGCAGTAATCTGACCCACAGCAAAGGAAACTCCTCCACCCACCAATCCTCCAGCAAGAGCCATCAGCCACCCAGTATTCCGTAGCTCAGAAACGACGGCAGGATTATTGTTTTCTGAGGCTTTAGAAGCGGCATACATATTGACTAGAGCCACAGCAAAGGCAGCAAAGCATCCGGCGGCTAGAGCCGCAATCATTTGTTTGGTTGCGATTGAGGCATTTTGTAGGGGAGCAAAGAAACCCTGTTTAACAGTTGTTCCTGCTTCGACACCAGGTTGATCGAGTTGGGTGAAGGCAGGCACCTGATCTGAGGTGCTAGCCAGACTAAAAACTTCATCATCCCGGATGATAGAGCGATCGTTAACAGGGTTAAAGTCAAAGCTGCTAGAAGTGTCGCGAGGCTCAACTGTACTGCTGGATAGGCTAAAATCTGCCCCAACAGCCGGACGAGTAAAGCCAGCTGAGTTATCGGACAGATCGAAGTCTGACAGGTTACCCAGGTCATCGAATTCGTCAAACTCGTCCAGAAAGTCAACATGACTCTGCCCGGAAGAACCAGTGCTATCCGAGAAGGAATTCATGTAAGACAGTGACTCAGATACCTCTGTTCCCAGGTCACCGACCGGAGTATGTTCAAAGGTAGTATCAAATGCTTGCTCACTATCGTCATAAGCATTGGTGCTACCCATAAATAAGGTTTCATCTTCGCCCAGCGGCAGTGTAGTGGCAGCGTTTTCCCCACTTCTCGTAGGAGATTCTGGGGGACGATCGCTGAAAACATTTCTATCTTCCGGGGCACTGAAATCAGGAATTGCATCCTCTGACAAGTCAAGCGGAGCAAAAGCATCCTCAAAATCATCAAGTGCTGCTGGAAACGATTCGGAGTACCCCGTGGAGGTGGCGTGATCGTCACCAGCCATGGCAAAGGGTACCTCAGTAGTTCCCTGGACAGGAGGCTCGGAGAAGGGATCGATTACTCCATAGTCCTGACTTGAAAAAGCGTCATCAATCGCGAAGGGATCGGAAAAAGCATCTGGATGATCACCTGTGCCTTGAACTGTCTCTGTTTGGCTGGTGGTGCTGAATGGGTCACGAAATGGTTCTGCTGATGGGAACGGTTCCCCCACTTCTGTATTTAACCGATCCAGTTCCAGAGCATCAAAATGGCCTAGGTTGTCTGATTCCGCAGGTGATGAAGTTTCTTCATCCTGCCAGGCTGTGGTTCCGGCAAAATCTGCAAAACTTTGTTTGCCAGCATCCTGGTGATCAAAGGCTGAATGATCAGAACTTTGATCATCAAAATCCTGCCTGCCAAAGGTCTGATCATCAAAGGCATCACCGAATGCATCATCTTCGGCAAGGGCAAAATCATCGCCTACCATCCCCTGACCATTTCCATGGTCCTGAATATGTTGCAATCCTTGGCTGGCGTAGTTTGTAAATTCTGGGTCGGTGGTCAGGTGCAGCACAGATTCATACTGCTCTTTGGCGATATCGTACTGCTGCAACCCATAGCAGTAGATATGGCCCCGCAGAAGACAAGCACTGGGGTCGCTAGGAAAATCTTTGACGAGACGGTCTACAATAGTGGCCGCTTCGCCGTAGCTACCATTCATGTAGGCGATTTGCGCCCGCTGGTATTCTTGGGCGTACTCAGTACCTGCTGTCATGTGTCTTCTCCCAGTTAATTGTTGAGTACGGTAACCTGACTTCCCTGGAAAGCTTACCCAGTATTAAACGAATAGCATTTGTCCTAGCTCTGAATTCTA
Organism: Leptodesmis sp.; assembly: GCF_052746595.1. Classification (NCBI taxonomy): domain Bacteria; kingdom Bacillati; phylum Cyanobacteriota; class Cyanophyceae; order Leptolyngbyales; family Leptolyngbyaceae; genus Leptodesmis; species Leptodesmis sp. Next base: position 70,988 of record NZ_JBRAGO010000007.1, on the reverse strand, counting down.
GGATAGAACCTCTATTTTCGTTTTCAACTTCCAGGTTCCTCATGTCGACCTGCTCCCTATGCTGCCCATCGTGCTGATCTCAAAATAGCGACTTGATCCAGCAAACGAAGATGTTTATTATCCTGCTCGTCTAGCAACCATTCCCCGCGCAGGAAAGGGGCTACGCTGTCAGGCACATTCGTTGCCGCCTGAACTTCATCCAAATCCAGCCATTCCATACCGACGATGCGATCAACCGCCAGCCCTAACATGATGTCTTGATCTTCCACCGCAATGACCGAGACTTCCGGTTTATCCGTGTTCAGTGGCATAGGATCGCCCAAAAACTGTCCCAGATCGGCCACCCACACGACCCGACCACGCACATTCAGTGTGCCCAGGAGTAAAGGTGAAACATTGGGGATGGGGGTAATACGATCGGGGGGTGGAGACAATACTTCCTTAATTCCCGTTGCTGGCAGAGCAAATTCGTTTCCCGAAGCGACGTAAAACCGCAGGTGTAACTCACCCTCCGGACTTTCCAGTTCCTGAAACTCCGGGGCTTGGTCTTGTCCTCTACCAGTTAGAAAATCAGGGTTGCCTACCATGCTACCAATCCTTTAGCCTCTCAACAGTTGTTTCACGGTGCCAACCAGCTCAGTGGGCTGAAACGGCTTGGCAATGTAAGCGTCCGCCCCTTGTCGCATCCCCCAGTAACGATCAAATTCTTCACCTTTAGAAGAACACATGACAACGGGTACATTCTGGGTCTTGGGATCAGATTTAAGGCGACGACAAACCTCGTACCCATTCATTCGGGGCATGACAATATCGAGAACCACTAAGTCAGGACGGTTGCCTTGAATCTGTTCCAGAGCCTCTACTCCATCACTCGCCACGGTCACCGTTAAACCGCTTCCTTTGAGGAGATCCTTAATCATTTCCCGTTGGGTGACACTGTCTTCCACAACCAGAACTGTACTCATACTTCCTACCCGCTTGCCGGTTTCAATGTTACTGGGAAGAACCCAACATCGTTCACCATTGAACTGCTAATAACTAAAGTACCCTTAATTTTTAATTAAGTGGTGTTGTTGAGGCTGGACTTGCATCCGTTCTATCAATTTGTAACCTATCGTCTGACGGATCCGCCAATAAAGTAACTAACTGAGACGGTTTAGCATACCCTAAACCGGCATATTTTTCGACTAACATCAATAGCTCACTTTCCTTGAAGGGTTTTGTTAAATAGTCAGTTGCGCCAACCAGTCTGGCCCGTACCTGCTCTGTTAAACCGTCTTTGCCCGCTAGCAGAACGATCGGTGTGTAACGGCAGGCTTTAGATTGACGTAACATACTGCACATTTCATAGCCATCTAGAGTGGGTATAACGCTATCGCACAGAATCAGGTTGGGTTGGAGCCGCATGATCAGGTTTAAAGCGTCAACCGGATCAGCGATCGTCGTTACCGCGTAACCATGAGACTTCAGAGTAGTCTGCACCGTTTCTCGGACACTGACTTCATCATCCACACACACAATTGTTGGAGGGTGGGTGTTCGGAGCCGGATAACAACTGGATAAGAAAACTTTGCTATCCATCCCGACACCTGGCTCTTGGAAACCGGGTTGAGAGAGTCGGATGGCTCCCTGCTGTATATAAGGATAAATGGCTCTGGCTACCGTGAGCATATCGCGGTTCAAGTAACGAGCAATCTGACGAATAGAAGTCTTGCCATCTGCGAACCGAGAAAGTTTACTAAAGGTGCGGTTGGAGAGCAAACCTTGCAATCTGGCGATATCTGCGATCGCAAGGCACTGTTCAGGAGACTGAATGTAAGGATAAAGCTGCTTCCATTGCTGCACCTGTTTCATCATACGAGTCAGTTGGGCTGAAATGTCTAGGGCTGTTAGCTGGGGAGATAGAGCTGGTCCAGTGGCAAAACTAAAACTACCCTGATGCAGGCTCAGCAGGTCAAATAAGGTTTCATGCACCATGCCATGAATAATGCTGCGACTTTGAGCCGGAGTTAGCAGATGATTTTCTAACAGCAGCCATAAATATTCATACTCAGAAACATTCAATGCAGCCGAGGGGCTAGCCATCAACCGGGCGAGTGTCGCTTCTCCTTGATAACGCCGTGAGTAATCCTTTAAGCGAGAGTGATTATTGGGGGCATCAGTGGCATAAACAATCCGGCCGTTGCTGAAAAAAACAAACCACGATCGACCTGCTGGCTGCGTCGCGGCTAGATCATCTGATCCACGCCGTTCCAAGCCATACTTTCTTGCTGGTAAGTCAGCTTCTACAAACAGTTCTCCTGTTTTCTGTCCTAGCGCAACGAGCTGCAGGATACTGTGGATATCAATTTCACGAAGCTTGCCTTGCATGAGTGGTGTTATTTGGCTCAACCATTACAGTTCTTTACCGTTCTTCCGACAGAGAATGTTACAAACGTTACATTCAAGGGCAAAAGTTGGGATGTTAAAGACTACAAGCTTTGGGGGAAAGTCAGGTGTAGTTCCTGGTAAACCTACTTCAACTGGATTCGCATTCTGTAACTAAAATACTATTCTATTAATCAGTCATCCTCCGGGCATGATGAGCCTGAACTGTTACGATGGGTCTTTGAGAAGGAATGCTTGTACCTTTTGATAGGGCACACGGTTGATTGGGCACGATATTCTCATCTCAAGCACCCGTTAGATAACCCTAGCTTGAGCTGGGTTATCCTAAACGCACCATTCAGAATCAGGTTCGGTTTGATGCATTGAGCCTGGATCAATTCATTGTTTTCATTGGGCACAGACACAGAAGGGGATTATTGGCGTGCTGTATCTAGCGGAAGTACAAAAAAAGAGTGGTGTTTTTGGTGGTGGTCGGGCTGAACTAAAGCTACTGGCTTGCCAGCGATCGGAACAGAATTGGACAGCCGTTCCCGGTGACGAGGTACTGCCGTCTGATGAAGCGAGTAACTATGCTGCAGGTGCCCTTGTACTGGTCGATTTGTCCGCTAGTCGTCAGATTCAGCGGATGCAGGAAGCGGGCCGTCCCCTGGTCAACATTTTGCAGAACTTTTCCCGATTACAAGAAAAGTTTAAGACCCAGGAAGAAGAGATTGAGCAGTGGAAACAGTCGCTGACCTACCAGAGTCAGGAGTTGAACCGGCGGGAAATGGAAATGGAAGCCCGCCGAGAGCAACTGCAGCAAATGGAGGAGGACTGTGAGCATCTGGAGCAACAGCGTCAGGAACTGCTGGCCCTGCAAGAAGAGATTAACCGCCAGAAAGAGTCCTATGAGCGCAACCGGCAAGAGCTAGAAGGAGCCTGGGAACATTTGCGCGGAGAGATGCGCCGGATGGAGGAACAACAAGCTTCCCTGCAACAATCGTCCTTGTCTGTTCTGGATCCAGAAAAAGCCTCTGCCCTGCATAATCTATTGAACCAGTTAGAAGGAACGCTGCCCCAGGCAGAGTCCATCCGAGAACAACTGAATGCTGCTTTTGAGGCACTGGCCCAGCATCAGGAGCGTTTAGGACAGCATTGGCAGTTATTGGAGCAGCAACGATCGCAAGTACAACAAAACCAGCACGAAATCGAGCAGCAATCTCAAGATCTGCATCACCGCTGGCAGGAATGGCACAAAGCCCAGGAAACACTGGAACAGGCCAGAGCAGAACTGAAGGCACAACAAAGTGCTTTGGTAATCAAGCAAGACTACGCTCAAATGCTGTCGGTTCAGGTTCAGAGTCACGATGAGTTACATCAACAACTCTACCGTCTTGCTGATACCTCGGATAACGTTAAGGTTGGGTTGCAGGTGGATGTGGAAGCCCTGGAAAAAATGCCGATAGAAGAGCTGCAGAACCTGGTTCAAGAACTGGAGAGCGATCTGGCTAAGCTTTCTAGCTTTGTGGAAAGCCAAGAAGAGGAGTTAACGCTGAAGCAACAGGAAATTGACGCACTAAAGGCCAGAATTGAGGCCGCTAATGAGTTCGATCGCCTGAATTTGGAAAATGATCTGACTGATGAACAGGATGGCTATCAGATGTTATACGAGACCCTGGTGGGGCAACGGCGTAGTCTCCAGGGAAGACGGGGAATTCTCAGTCAGCATCAGTCGATTTTGCGTCGTCGTCAGGGACTGGCTACCCCTGAAGGGCAAGAAAATGTCATTGATCTTAGTCCCATCCTGTCCCATATAGAAGCACAACGGCAACAGCAGGCAGATAATTTGCAAAAGCTAGAAGGTCAGATTGAGCAGATGAAGGCGGCCATCCACCAAGCTGAGGAAATGATTAACCCTCAAGTAGTTATTCAGGACAACAAACGCAATGAGCTAAAGCAGGTGGAGGCAGATCTGCTGGCCCGAAGAATAGCGGCTGCGAACCTGGAAGGTCGAGTGAATTTGTATCAGGAGTTGCTTCAACCAGTACAAGATACAGCAGATGAGTTGCGCCATAAGTTAAACGAGATCGCAGCTATGTTGAATCAGGAGGCAGGTGGACATCAACAAACGATTGGCGAAATGCGACAAATTCTGGCCCAGCTTACCAGTTCACCAGAGTTAGCAGTTTCGTAACCAGATCCAGTCTCCTTCTACGTAGGCAATCAGGCCGCCTGGAAACGGATCGGTTTGAGAATAGCTAGGGGCTGTAATCAGGTGAACCAGTTTCTCAATATGATTGAAGGATGGAGCCACAGGCAGGATTTGCTGGAGAATCTGACGGATTGCGCGTCGTTGTAACGCCAGCGGAGCCTTTCGCAAAACCTGGCGGTTGAAGGCATGAGTTGTACTCATTTCACTGGCCTGCTCCCGTAAAGCTTTTGCTTCCGCTTCTAAATAGTCCACGTCAGCTTGTATCACCTCAGCCGTCTGACTCAGAGCTTTTTCGACGTTCGGATTAAGATTGGCCTGAATATAGGGCAAGAGATCGAGACGAATCCGATTACGGGCATACTGGCGATCCTGGTTAGTACTGTCCTGCCAAAGGGAAAGATGCATCTCCTGACAAAATTGAGCCGTTTGCGTCCGGGTGATTGAGAGCAGGGGACGGATAAGCTGAATCTGCTCTGTGAGAGGACGTTGCCAGGCGAGTGCTTGCAGACCGTCCATACCACTGCCCCGGATCAAGTTGTACAGCATTGTTTCGGCACGATCGCTAGCCGTATGACCAGTCACAATACAGTTAAAATTTTGCTGTTGAGCAATGGCCGCTAAACTCTCATATCGCCAGGTTCTGGCCGCTGCCTCACTGGTCAACTCCACGGTTGCCGTTTGCTGGTAGTAAGGCAATTGCCAGGACTGTGCCAGGGTGTGAACAAAGTCAGCGTTCGCAGCAGAATCTGATCGCCAGCGGTGGTCACAATGGGCGATCGCCAGTTCCCAAGACCAGCGCGACTGCAAATCCAACAGTAATTTTGCCAGACAAAGAGAATCTTGTCCTCCGGAGACGGCGATCAGGATCCGTTGCCCTAGAGGGAGTAGATTCCTATCCTTCAGGATTTGGTGGAGATAAGCGTGCAGCAGAGTCCAGGGCGATCGACTCATAGAACTGGTATGGAGCTAATAGGATAAAGAGGTAATGAGCAGCATTCCACCCTCTCACCTTTTCATCATTTAATACTCTTAATATTCGTCCTCTGCTCTGTAGATATCATCCAGGTCAGCACGAGGACGTTCGACTCGGAAAGATTGTTCTCGACCTGTACGATAATCCTCAAAGCGAGGATCTGCTCTTTCTAAGCGGCGCAGTTCACTACTACTGGAACGACGTTCAGGCAGGCTGGCGCGAGGGGTATCAGGCGCAAATTCGAGACGGATTCTGACTCTGCCGCGTTGCCAGCCCTGGGTACTAAAACGTAGCGCTTCGCATTCCAGACCATCACTGAACCAGCCTTCATTCTCTTCGATCCAGTCCGCTTCCCGCTCACTGATTGCCTGAGCTAATGCATCTAAGAACTCGCCGACTTTGAAGGTAGGGTTGGCCATCAAGACACGCCCTACGCTCACAAACAGCACTTCATCGTTATTCAGTGGTTGAAAATCATTCATGTTAGAAGAACCAGCCGTAGCTGTGTAACCCTTTGCCCAACAAATTAACACCCAGGTAGCAAATCCAGACCACCAGGAACCCGGTTGCTGCCAGAATTGCTGGACGACGGCCCTGCCATCCCTTGGTGATGCGGGCATGGAGATAGGCCGCAAATACCAGCCAGGTAATCAGTGCCCAGGTTTCTTTGGGATCCCAACTCCAATAGGAACCCCAGGCTTCGTTTGCCCAGACTGCCCCAGCAATAATCCCTATAGTCAGGAGGGGAAAGCCCAACCCAATAATCCGGTAACTGATGTTGTCAAGGGTGTCTGCCAGGTTTAACCGTTGTGGAGAGAGAGGTTGAGGGGTAAGCATTATAGCCACAGGGGAAGCCTTTTCCAGCACGATTGTCCCACCACTGTTTGCGGAAGAGGTTGATGGAACGGGTTCAGGAACTGGAGGAACTGTGGATTCTCCAGCCCGATGCAATTGATAGCTGCGATCGCGATAACCTCCATTACCCACGGAACTACCCCGCAATTCCACATTTTGTCCACGGGTGACGATGAGAAAGGCGATCGCCAGCAAGGATCCCACCATCAACGTGGCATAACTCAGCATCATGACACTAACGTGCATCATCAGCCAGTTGGATTTCAACGCAGGAACCAGCGGTGCTGATTCCTGCATAGTATCTGGTAATGAAAGGGCAGCAAACGCGGTAATGCTCATCGCCACAGGAGCCGTGATGGCCCCGATAAGACGATTACGGCTCATCCGCTCCGCCACAAAATGCATCGTGGTCATGCCCCAGGCCAGGAAAAACAGGGATTCATAGAGGTTGCTTAACGGGAAATAGCCAGCCTCCAACCAACGTGCTGCCAACAAAGCGGCCATACAAAGGTTGGCGATCGCCATGCCCGTTGAGCCGGCAGTACTCAGATGGGGGATTTGTGGGAACATGGCCCCCACCCAATACACCAGCATTGTGACAAGTAGAACCGCGAACGATACATTATCAAGAATGTTCTGGAGCTTGACTAGATCCATGTGACTCCCCAGGCGTAATAGAAGCCCAATATTAAGGTTGACTGTCTCTATCCTACGATGTCATAACATTTTGGAGGGGATGGATTTTGGAGTGAATTGTCCTTCGTTCTCCGTCTTTTGTCCCTTATCTTTCGTTAAAGATGCATAACGCATGACCCATGACAGATCTTCTGATGCCTTTCGAGATCACGCGAGTTTTCCTACGGAAAAGATTTTGATGGTAGTTAAGGGCTGGGAGATGCTGGTGAAACAGTTGGGGCAGGTAAGGGGCCAGGGTTTTTACCTTTTTGAAGTCCAATGAAGACATCGTAACGGCTGGTGCGATCGTCCGTGATGGCGGCAGTCACCCCAATGGTGCGGATGGCGGCGACCAGTTCCTTATTCCCTGATGGGAGTTGGAGAATTGGGAACTTTTTGGAGTTGATCGCCTGATCAACGTTGGCAAAAAAGTGGCCATTATTCGGCTTCAATTCTGTGGGCATTGCGTTCTTGAAGACTTCACTGTCGGCTAGAGGTTGAGCGGGGCGGGGGACAATCGCGTTCACGATCGGTGCTCCCAGAGTCAGGAAAGCCACATCTCCATCCATCCATCCCCGGTTGATCACTGCGCCGCTTTGCGGAATGCTCCAGGTGGTCACAGGTTGCCCCCCCGCTTGAGTTTCCTCAACCTTGAACTTGTACCGACTGGCCATGGCCTGATCCAATTTTTGCAGGGCGGTATCCGCAGCCCGACGATCGCTGGCTTTGACCAGGATCATGAGGCTAAATGGCAGCCCTGGAGAGGAACCTTCTGGGGCCGCAGCAAGGGCGATCGCGAATTCGTCGTCCATCCAGGCCAGAAAGTCTTGATCCCAGTCCATGCCGACCGTGGATTTTACGCCCGAACGAATGACATCTGGGTTAATAGGTGTGACTGGATTGGAGGTAGCTCCCTGAGTATAGTCTTGCCAAAACTTTTTAAAGTTTCCACCTGAAGCCATCAAGATTGTATCGGCAGGCAAACGGCTAGCCATTAACCTGGCATTATTCTGAACCGAAAACTTGCGTTGGCTATCTGGCTTCAACCAGGAGACACTTTTAAGCTGCAGTCCTTCCGGCTGCAGGGTAACTGTTGCGGCTAATCCCTGATTCTGCTGCATTTGTTCCAGGTTTTGAGGTGGAATGGAGCGGCCTGAGTTGGCGGCTGTTAACGCGACGGCGGCAGGCACGTTAATGTACACTTTGCCAAACGGTTGCTCCACTTTAACCTGGCCAAAGGCTCGGCTATATCCAGGAGTTCCTACCAGGGAAGCTGCTCCCTTATAGGTATCGATCGCTTTGTCTGTAATCTTAGGATCCGTGGTGACGACCAAAAACTTACCATCCAGTACTGTTGCGGAGTAATTTTGAGTGGCAGAATTTTGGGTTTCCCGGATTTGAAATCCTTTATAGCTGCGTTCTACCAACTTACCGGCATCGGCAGCGCGAGGAGCCTCTAGAATCTGTTTGGCTTTCAGGGGATCGCGAATGGGCAACACGATCATCGCCGTTTGTTGGGTGTGGGCACTGGGAGGTGCGGTGAAGGGAGGCGGAGATAAAAAGGCAACAGTCGCCTCTGCGCCAACCCAGGGCTGAATGTCTTTCTGATAATCAAATCCATTCGCGGTGAGGATGCGATCGCGCACTTGCGCTAAGTTTTGATCAAAGGCAGCCTGACTTTGTGGTGTGCCAAACTGCCGCAGTCGATCCCATTGACTTTGATCAGTGGTTACGGAAACGGCCATCAACGCATCTTGAGGAATGACCTCTCCGCCAGTCAGCAAATCTCCGGGCGTGGCTTTGGGCTGAGAAAAATACCAGTAGGCAGTTCCCCCTCCGGCAATTAATAATGCGGCTGTTCCTAACGTCAGCAGAAGGGTCGGCTTTTTTGTCTTGGCAGGCATAGGAGAACGCTTGTGAAGGAGTTGAAATGGGCAATGCCCCTGTCACTTTAGCAAACCTAGGGCGATCGCAACAGGTAATTGGGGTGAAGAGCCTCTACCGGAGCATTACTGGTATCCTGGGTCAATTTTCGAGTAGAGTGTATCTCGCTGCTGGTGAGGACGCCCCAAGGAGGCAATCGCGGTTTGCAGTTGCTCCACTGTCACACAAGTGCCGCCCTGAGCACCGGCCATGGTCGTGATATGCTCCTCCATCAACGTGCCGCCAATGTCATTACAGCCCCAGCGTAAAGCTTCAGTTGCTCCGGCCAGTCCCAGTTTGACCCAACTGGGTTGGTGGTTGGCAATCCAGCGTCCTAGGTACAGCCGCGCCACAGCCATCAGTAATAACGCATCTGCCAGCACTGGCTGATCGCGTCCGACTCGCCGTTGCAGGGGTTTGGGCGCTTCTTGACCAACGAAGGGCAGCAGAATGAACTCGGTGATCTGAGCTGGATAGTGGTTGAGTAAGGAGTGTTGCTGCAGCGATCGTAGTCGCTCTAAATGACCGATCTGCTGTTCTGGAGTTTCAATGTGGCCCGAGAGCATCGTGCTGGTAGTGGGTACACCCAATTGATGGGCGGTACTGACAATCTCCAACCAGGTGGCACTATCAATTTTCTCTGGGCATAATACCCGACGCACCTGATCATCCAGAACCTCGGCAGCCGTGCCTGGCATGGAGCTAACTCCAGCTTCCCGGAGTGCGGTGATCACCTCAGCATAAGTCAGACCATCCTGACGAGCGATAAACTGGACTTCCTGGGGAGAGAATGCGTGCAGATGCAGTTTGGGAAATTGATGTTTGATGGATTCTACAAGCTTGACATAGTAGCTTAGGGAAGCACCGTTAATTGTTGCGTTGGGGTTCAGGCCGCCCTGCATGCAGATTTCTGTTGCGCCGCGATCGACTGCTTCTGCTGCTTTTTCCAGAATCTGGTCAACAGCTAACCAAAAAGAGCCTGCCTCCCCTTGATCACGGCGAAAGGCACAAAAACTACAGTGTTGCTCGCAGATGTTGGTGAAGTTGATGTTGCGATTCACCACATAAGTGACAGTATCGCCTACGAGTTGCTGACGCAGCTGATCAGCCACAGCGCGAATCTGGGCGATCGCATCCGGAGAAGTCTGTTTTAGCAGCAAGACTCCCTCATCCTGCTGTAAATCTTGCCCTGATAGAGCGCGTTTCAGGATCGCCTCAACTGTTGTCATCATCATAGAAGAGATTAGGTAAAGGTACAAACCTTAGCCTAACCTGGGACTTTTCCTTTTGTTTGATTACTCCTCAATCAGATTACTCCTCAATCAAATTAAGCAGTCCCAACAGTTGCTCAACATTCTCTAGATTGCCAACAATACGACGAATGGGTTGCGGCCAGACTCTGACCAGCGTGGGAGTGGCGGTTATCTGGTCTAACTCAGCTTGTTCTGGATGCTGAGCGACATCAATGACTTTTAGTGAATAGGGCTGATCTAGCACTTGCTCCAGCAGATGATATAGGTTTTGCAAAACTCTTTCTGTAACAGTGCTGTGATCTGCCACAAAAAGCCGCAGTACATAGCCCTGAGTTTCTATCTGCTGGGCTACAGGTTTTAACCCAACTTGAGTAGGAAGGCGATTGCTGTTCCTGAAAGGACTCTGGTCATACCGCAAAATTAAATCGTGACATTCCCAGATCTGCGGAAATTCTGCCCGGTAGGCACTTAGAATCATTGGATCACACACTTCACGGCGCAGGGGGGTAGGATGCCAGATCAACCCTGACGTGCCAAATACGGCATTTAACAGGGGCTGATAGCGCATGACCAGAGGAGAGGCTTCGGCCACCTGCTGCACTTGATCAGTGACCGGATCGACTGTGCGATCGACGGTCGCGGCATAACAGGTGACCAAAAAATGAGGCAGTTCTGTTAAGCCCAACCAGTGCTGCAACATCTCACACAAGTGGATATGCCAGTGAGCCTGTTTTTGCGAATCAATACAGTACACCAGATCCCCACCTGGGGTAAACAAGGCAATACCCTTAAACCCCTGAAGCGATGATGTTACAGCCTGGATTATGCTGCTCTCCATTGACCCCGATCGCTCTCTTAGCAACGCCCTCTTAACATTTGCGCCATTTCGTTTGGTTTCGGTGACATTTCCAGAGCGGTTTCCTCTGTAATGCGTCCGGCTTCATAGAGTTTATAGAGGGATTGATTCATCGTACACATACCGTCAAAGGTACAGCGCGGAATCAATTGCTCCACTTCATCTAGATCGCCCCGCCGAATATAATCGCGAATCGCATCTGTGTTAATCATAATGTCGTGGAAGGCCGCTCGCTTACCATCTGTCGTGCGGCATAAGCCTTGAGCAATTACCCCCACCAGAGATTCAGCTAAGGACACCCGTATGGGTTCCTGCTGATCAGGTTCATACAGTTGCAGAATCCGCTCAATTGTTTTAACAGCACTATTTGTGTGCAGCGTTCCCATAACTAAGTGACCGGTTTGGGCGGCTTTCAGAGCCGTATTAACCGTTTCTTTATCCCGCATTTCACCCACCAGAATTACATCGGGGTCTTCCCGGAGAGCTGCTTTCAATGCATTGTCGAATTTGCGGGTGTGAATGCCAACTTCCCGGTGTTTGATCAATGCCTTTTTACTACGGTGGACAAATTCAATGGGATCCTCAATGGTAATGATGTGTTTGGGCATCTCCTTATTCATATAGTCGATCATGGCGGCTAGGGTCGTGGACTTACCAGAACCTGTTGGGCCAGTAATCAGGATTAACCCTTTGTGATAGTGACAGATATCTTTGAAAACGGGTGGCAGGTTCAGCTGCTCGATTGTCAGAATCTTGAGGGGAATCAGCCGCAAAACCATGGCTGGGCCATACAACGAGTCGAAAATGTTAATCCGAACACGGGCAAAGTCATACTGAGTAGCACCATCATAATCTAGTGTCTCTTCAAAGCGGCGAATTTCTTCATCGCTTAAAATTTCCCGCAGCCAGCTAAAGAAGGTCGGGCGATCGGTTTCGGGCCAATCCGTTGGTTCGATTTCACCCCGGTTCCGGTAGCGAGGCACTTCGCCAACTCCCAGATGGATATCTGAGTAGCCTTTTTCAAAAGCCACTCGCACCACCTCTGCCAGGGAGGGAGAACCATGTGTCGATGCCTGCTGGACAGGGGGTGGGGGTGGCGCAGGGCGATGGCCAGGGGTGGAAGAGACTTGCGGGGAAGCCCCAGAGGAGGCCACCTGGGTGGGAGCTACTGAGGTTGGTACTCCTCTTTGAGAAACCATCGTTTGCCCTGTTGACTGGGAGGATACCATCGTAGGAGTTATGGCATTAGACGATATAGGAGTGGTCATTTGCTGAGTTGCAGCGACGGTAGTTCCATGACTAGCCGTAATGCGGGTGGGTGGGGGAACTGGAGGAACACGAGGAGGTGGAGGAGGTGCAATGGGCTGGCGCTGTAACTCTGTCATAGCTTCGTTCTCTCAAGTGGCTTGGGTTTCTGTAAAACGTCTATTCAACATGAGGTAGATGGCACGATCGCAATAGAGGAAAATGTCCCGTTATTTTATTCAGGAACTTTTAAGGATTAAATGCGGAATGTGCCGATGTTTTGATTGGAAATTTTTCGGTTAGCAGGGTAAATCCGTAGCAACTTGTCTTAGCCAGTTTGCCCAAATCTTAGTGTTCAGTATCAACTTACCGCGATCGCCCATTTAGCGGGCTTGAGTATTGTAAGTACAGGTCTAAATCGATACATTCAATTAGCTGTCATAGCTTTTTACCCCCTGTTCATGATGAAGAAGCACTAATGGTGAGAACCAATACCGAAACTGGCCTTGTGAACACCGCTCTGTCCAATTCCCAACTTCGGATTCAGCAGCAATATCGTCAAATTCAACGGGAGTTGCTGGAAGGAATACTTTCCCTGTTTTTCGTATTCCTGCTTGGTACAGGTTGGTATCACCTCGTAGAAGGTTGGCACTGGGTAGAGGCCGCTTATATGTCGGTGATTACCCTGGCAACTGTTGGATTCATGGAAGTACGGCCTCTGGGCGATCGCGGGCGGATTTTCACAATTGTGCTGATCGTGCTGGGAGTGATGAGTATTGGGTACATCGTTAACCGATTTACAGATGCCCTAATTCAAGGATATTTTCAGGAAGGACTGCGATTGCAACGGCTCCAGCGACAAATGGAATCTCTGTCAGGGCATTATATCATCTGTGGATTTGGCCGCATGGGCCAGCAAATTGCCGCTGAATTTCAGGCCGAAAAAATTCCGTTTGTGGTGGCCGATTCCGAAACTGAACCACTACAAATTGCCACCCAGTTAGGTTATACCGCCTTGCAGGGGGATGCCACTCGTGACGAAACGTTAACTCGACTTGGGATTCAGCGGGCTACCTGTTTAATCACCGCCCTCCCCTCCGATGCAGAAAATCTCTACACGGTTCTCTCTGCCAAGACTTTGAATCCCAAAATTCGAGCGATCGCTCGTGCCAGTACGGAAGAAGCCCTCGTCAAACTGCAACGGGCCGGAGCGGATACGGTCGTGTCGCCTTACATCACAGGGGGCAAACGGATGGCAGCGGCGGCACTCAGGCCACAGGTAATGGATTTCGTGGATGGTATTCTATCGGGCGGTAGTCGTACCTTTTATATCGAAGAATTTGAACTGGATCCGGAGAACTGTCCTTACCTGGGGCAAACGCTGGGAGAAGCCCGATTGCGATCGCAGTGCGGTGTTCTGGTTTTGGCCATTCGCCGGGTAGATGGCACTCCCATTGTCGGTCCTACTGCCGATACGGTTTTAATGCAGGGCGATCATCTGATTTGCATGGGTACCGCTAATCAAATTCGTCACCTGAATCAGATTTTGTTCCCGATGCGATCAGATCTTCCTCGCCCACCCAAGCAGGCCTAGCAATTCAAGAAATCGATCGTTTGCATACTAATCCATCTAAGTCACCCTAGTGACTGAAGTCTCAGCTATAGGGAGAAAACCTGCCGATGCAGGTTACTGAAAACCTTGATTTTATTAAGTCTGCCAACGCAGACTTTGTTAGCGTAGTCGCGGTTGTAATTGTCGGATACTTTTCAAACGCCTTCTAATTGAGCAAATTTAGACCGATAGTGATCCAGAGCAGCCGATACGGTGGAGCAGTTACCAGAACAAGTCCAGTGCATTTTTTATTTACTGGGATTTATAAAGAATTTGTTGCTAGATATTAAGTTTTAGTAGACCCGGTTTATCCTGAAAAGCATTGCAAGCTTGACGCTGAAAGCTTTTTAGTGTGCTCAAGCCGTCTCTGCTTTACGAAAGCTGTCCTTGGTTTCCCTATCCCTAATTGCCATAGAGTGTTTTCTAAAGACGTAATTACACCATTCAACCCTACCAAATTAAGCACTTTGAAATGATATCAAAGGCTCTGAATTACTGTTATTCAAAGGCAGGACATGCACATGGATGTTAGTTTGATTCTCTCCAACATCCTGAATCCACCAGTCCTATTCTCAGTTGTGCCGATTCGCGAGTTCCGGCTGAGATTGTGTTTGATGCAGGCATTGGTGATTTGTTTGATATTCGTGTTGCTGGAAATATTGTCACAGCGGAAGTATTGGGCAGTCTGGAGTATGCCGCAGTACTTTTGGGCACCAGTCTAATTATGGTATTGGGGCATGAACGTTGTGGAGCCGTGACTGCTGCTGTGCAGAATGAATCCCTCTTGGGTAGCATTGGCTCTTTGGTCAAGGCGATTAAACCTGCCGTTAACCGGGTCAAAGATAGTGCAGATGACTTAATTGAACTGGCAGTTGTTGAAAACGTACATTACCAGACTGAGCAGATGCAACAGCGGTCTTCTGTCCTGGCTCAACTGGTTAATGAAGGAAAGGTCAAGATTGTGGGTGGTCGTTATGACCTGGACACAAGAGTGGTGTCGGTGGTGACATAGGTGGCCGGAAGATGACAAGCGGGCGATCAGTTTGGATGGGATGTGGTTCACTCTAAGCATCAATAGCCACCAGGCTTGGCACTAAAAAGTAGTACTATATTTGCAACAAGTATTGCTTGTCCCTAACCCGCAGAATTCTGGACTCATTCATCTATGTCTTCCAGTCATTTGTCCCATCCCGCTTCTGATCCAGGACATCCCACTTCCTGGCATGTCCTGGATGCAGAGAAGGCCGTTATTTTGTTAAACAGCGATCGCGCTAAGGGCCTCACTCCGGCTCAAGCAGCAGAGCGGTTGCAGCAGTATGGCCCCAACGAGTTGATCGAAACCAAGGGCCGCAGTTCGCTAGAAATACTGTGGGATCAGTTCAAGAACATCATGTTGTTGATGCTGATCGCGGTGGCGATTATCTCTGCTGTTCTGGATGTCCACGAGTCTCTGGCTTCCGGCCAGTTTGTCTTTCCCAAGGATGCGGCGGCAATCTTTTTGGTGGTTTTGCTCAACGGCATTTTAGGCTATGTGCAGGAAAGTGGAGCCGAAAAAGCCCTGGCTGCTTTAAAAAATCTGGCTTCCTCAAAAGTGCGCGTGATTCGAGATGGTTGTCCGCTGGAGGTGGATGCTAAAGAACTGGTGCCGGGAGATATCATGCTGCTGGAAGCTGGGGTGAAGATCTCGGCAGATGGTCGGATTCTGGAGGAGGCCAACCTGCAAGTGCGGGAAGCAGCGCTCACGGGAGAAGCCCATGCCGTCAGTAAGCAGGCCAATCAACTGTTACCTGCGGATGCTCCCCTGGGCGATCGCACCAATCTGGTTTACTCCGGCACAGAGGTTGTGCAGGGACGGGCGACGGTGCTGGTCACGGAAACGGGAATGCAAACCGAACTGGGTGAAATTGCCAGTGCCTTGCAATCTGTTGAAACAGAGCCCACTCCCTTGCAGAAACGCATGAGCCAGTTGGGAAATGTTCTGGTGACCGGAGCGTTGATTCTGGTGGCGATCGTCATTATCGGAGGAACACTGTTCAATCCGTCCCTGTTCCAGGAATTGGTGAAAGTGTCTCTCAGTATGGCGGTGGCGGTGGTTCCTGAAGGGTTGCCAGCTGTGATTACGGTTACCCTGGCCCTGGGAACACAACGCATGGTGAAGCGGCAGGCGCTGATCCGAAAATTGCCTGCGGTGGAAACCCTTGGTTCTGTGACAACAATTTGTTCGGATAAAACCGGGACACTCACCCAAAACAAAATGGTCGTGCAAGCCGTGCATACCGCCAGTTGCTCGGCACGGGTGACTGGGGAAGGCTACAGCCCGGAAGGGGAATTTGTGGCCGCTGGTGAGATGGCAAGCAGTGTTCCCATCAAGGATCTGGCTGAACTACAACTACTCATGCAAGCCTGTGTGTTGTGTAATGATGCCGTGCTGCAGAAGGAGTACGGGGAGTGGGTCATTTTGGGCGATCCAACGGAAGGTGCTCTACTGGCCGTGGCAGGCAAGGCAGGATTACGCAAAGATGATCTGGATTACCAGTTTGCCCGTGTGGCAGAGTTTCCCTTCTCATCAGAACGCAAACGCATGAGCGTGATGGTGAAAAATACACCGGACAATAGAAGTGAACTCTTTCCCTTCCTGATGTTCACCAAAGGGTCGCCGGAGTCGACGCTGGAACGGTGTCAATATATCCAAATCGGGACTCAGCAAGTTGAGCTTACAGAGGCGATGCGATCGCAGATCTTAGAGCAAAATAATCAACTAGCCAGTCACGGATTGCGAGTTCTGGGATTTGCCATGAAATCGCTGAGGGAATTACCCCCAGAAGCCTCCGAAGATGTGTCTGAAGCGGATCTAATCTGGCTGGGACTGGTGGGAATGCTGGATGCTCCCCGACCAGAAGTGCGAAATGCAGTGGCCAAGTGTCGTGCGGCGGGCATTCGTCCGGTGATGATTACGGGTGACCACCAGTTGACGGCCCAGGCGATTGCGGAAGATTTAGGAATTGCCAAACCGGGCGATGGTACGCTGACCGGACAACAATTAGAGAAACTCAGTCAATCTGAACTGCAATCGCAAGTGGAGCATGTCAGCGTTTATGCGCGAGTGTCTCCGGAACACAAACTGCGGATTGTTCAGGCGTTGCAACATAAAGGTGAAATTGTTGCCATGACGGGAGATGGTGTCAACGATGCTCCTGCCCTGAAGCAGGCGGATATCGGTGTGGCGATGGGGATTACGGGCACGGATGTGAGTAAGGAAGCCAGCGATATGGTGCTGCTGGATGATAACTTTGCCACGATCGTGTCAGCGGTGGAAGAAGGTCGAGTGGTTTATACCAACATTCGCCGCTTCATTCGGTACATCCTGGGGAGCAACATCGGGGAAGTACTGACGATCGCCGCTGCTCCTCTGCTCGGACTAGGTAGCGTACCGTTGTCTCCCCTGCAAATTCTCTGGATGAACCTGGTGACAGATGGGATTCCGGCGCTGGCCCTGGCCGTTGAACCCGGTCGCCCAATCGTCATGCAACAACCACCCAAGAATCCCAAAGAAAACATTTTTGCCAGAGGTCTGGGGGCTTATATAATTCGGATTGGGGTCATTCTCGCGATCGTGACGATCGCTATGATGGCCTGGGCTTACAACTTCACACAACAAAACACCTTCGGCGGTACGCTGGATCCCGATCGCTGGAAGACAATGGTATTCACTACCCTATGTTTAGCTCAAATGGGGCATGCGCTGGCCATTCGATCGAACACTCGCCTGTTTGCTGAAATCAATCCATTGACGAATCCATACCTGATGGTTTCCGTGGTACTCACCTCAATTCTGCAACTGTTGTTGATTTACATCCCCCCACTGCAGAAGTTCTTTGGCACCCATATACTATCCTGGCAAGAATTGCTGATTTGTATTGGCTTCAGCACCCTCATCTTTATCTGGATTGAGGCGGAAAAACTGCTCCTGCGCTGGTTCAGCCGTCGTAACAAAGTGGGATATCCCCAGTGAGGGAACCATAGAGTCCATTCAGCAGTGAACAACTGAAGAGGAGTCTGCCAGCCCTGCCCAGCTTCTTGCACCGAATTAAACCTTGTCCAAGTCCAAAACCGCCTTTTCTCTGGATATTACTGGATAGCGATGGTATAACTCTACGGATGCACGTTAGGACAGTTTCTGCAAACCGACTGCAATAGCTTGTCCTAACGTGCTTATGATGTAGCTCCTTGCCAGCATGAATAGTACAAGAATAAAAATATATAAGAAAATTAAATAGTGATTTTTGCCTACTATTGTGTCTTGTTTAGGTAAACGCACCCCCTGTGGAACGCAAAGTATCTTAAGATTATCCTAAGCATTACTCGTGTCTATAAGCTGATCACAATCAACCAGGAGGACTCTCTATGGCGCTTGTCCCTATGCGACTGCTGCTCGATCATGCGGCAGAGAATGGTTATGGCATTCCCGCGTTTAACGTTAACAACATGGAGCAGATCCAGGCGATCATGCAGGCAGCGAACGAAACCGATAGCCCGGTGATCCTGCAAGCTTCTCGCGGTGCCCGTTCTTATGCTGGTGAGAATTTTCTGCGCCACCTGATTCTGGCTGCGGTAGAAACCTATCCCCATATCCCAGTAGCAATGCACCAGGATCATGGCAACGAGCCTGCAACTTGCTACTCTGCAATCAAAAATGGCTTTACCAGCGTGATGATGGACGGATCTCTGGAAGCCGATGCAAAAACCCCCGCCAGCTACGAGTACAATGTGGCTGTCACCAAGGAAGTGGTGAAGGTCGCTCATGCGATCGGAGTCAGTGTGGAAGGTGAACTAGGTTGCTTAGGTTCTCTGGAAACTGGCATGGGTGAAGCCGAAGACGGCCATGGATTTGAAGGGAAACTGGATCACTCTCAACTGCTAACCGATCCGGATCAGGCTGTTGATTTTGTCATGCAAACCCAGGTGGACGCGCTGGCCGTTGCGATCGGTACCAGCCACGGGGCCTACAAGTTCACCCGAAAACCTACTGGAGAAATTCTGGCTATCAGCCGGATTGAAGAAATTCACAAGCGTCTGCCCAACACCCACCTGGTAATGCACGGATCCTCCTCCGTCCCCGAAGATCTCCTAGCCCTGATCAACCAATATGGTGGTCAAATCCGGGAAACCTATGGTGTACCTGTAGAAGAAATCCAAAAGGGCATCAAGAGCGGTGTACGGAAGATCAACATCGACACCGATTGCCGTCTAGCAATCACAGCAGCCGTTCGGGAAGCTCTGGCAGCAAAGCCTTCTGAGTTTGACCCCCGCTACTTCCTGAAGCCTTCCATCAAGTACATGCAAAAAGTGTGTGCTGATCGGTACAAGGAATTCTGGACTGCCGGAAACGCTAGCAAGATCAAGCAAGAACCTGTTGAAGTTTACGCTATCAAGTACAAGAAAGGCGAACTAAACCAAGTAGCGGCTAAAGCAACAGCTACTGTATAGCGATCGCAGGATTAGATGCAGTCACTGTAACCTTTCTCATAAACACAGGACTGCTTCTAGCCAAGGTTTACATCCTGAGTATTGAGAACTTGACGCATCCGGGTAGTGTTCGCCCTATCCGGTTTTCTTTTACGATCGCGTCTTCAAAAGTTGATGAATACTCCGCAGCTCTGCCAAAATCTCTTCCAGCAATTCCTGAATTTCCGTCTTGGGCGTTTCTCGCACTTCGATCGTCACATTCTTAATCTTTAGAACATCTCTAGCAAAGCGAGCCACCTCATTGGGGTGAAACATCAATACATCGTCTTTATTCAGGCGCATTTCTGGATTCAGGCGTGTTGGGTCATAGGGAGGGTTGAGAGTATTCGGATCAGTGTTGGCATATCGATATACTGATGCTCTGGATCGATTGAGAGTCTTTTGCACAGCCTCAATATCCATCAGCCCCCCTGCCTCTATTCCAGCTTCAAAATCCATAGCCTACAGTAATATCAAATTTAGACTCGCCAATCTTAACACAGACATTCCGCTGCGCTACGGGAACAGCCGAGTCTGCAACAGATCAATGGCAACCACTACTCCTAAGGTACCCAGCAGCAAAAAAACTATACCAAGTAGGGGATTGTCGTCTAGCAACCAGGCTCCAACCCAGCATAAACCACACGTTAGCAGAAATAAAACAGCCACTAGGGCAAAAGTCCTTAGATACCCCAAGACTGCCTCCTCACAAAGTTTCTAAGGTCTGGTTGCCTAGCTGGGCAGCCTGAATCTGAGACAAGGGTCTCATTGAGCAGCTTACCTTCGACGCTGCTGAGATTTTAAACCTTGTCCAAGTCCAGAACCAGAGTTTCTCTGATTGGAAAACGGCCGCTCTCTAGCTGGACTTGGTTGAGCAGTCATTCTTTAGCCCACCAGTGCTCTCTATCTGAAGGAGTCCGCTCTAAGGAATAATGGTGGTTTAGACGATCGCGACCAGGATTTTCAGAAATCATCATGGCAACTATCAACAACCACTATCTCAAGCTGAAAGCAGGCTATCTGTTTCCCGAAATTGCTCGCAGGGTGAATGCATTTGCAGACGCTCATCCCACGGCTCAGATCATCCGGCTGGGGATTGGCGATGTCACAGAACCACTGCCTGAAGCCTGTCGCACCGCCATGATTAAAGCCGTGGAAGAAATGGGAGATCGGGCAAGCTTCAAAGGCTATGGCCCAGAGCAAGGCTATGGCTGGCTGCGAGAAAAGATTGCGGCTCAGGACTTTCAGGCACGAGGCTGTGATGTAGATGCCTCTGAGATCTTTGTCTCTGATGGCTCTAAATGTGACTGTGGCAACATTTTGGACATTTTTGGGCATGACAATACGATCGCCGTCACCGATCCGGTCTATCCCGTTTATGTGGATACTAATGTCATGGCCGGACATACGGGAGAAGCCAATGAGAAAGGGGAGTATGGCGGTTTAATTTACCTTCCGATTACAGCAGAGAATCACTTCACAGCCACGATTCCCTCCCAAAAAGTGGATTTAATTTACCTCTGTTTCCCCAACAACCCCACGGGGGCTACTGCTACCAGGGAGCACCTGCAAGCCTGGGTAGACTACGCCCGTGCGAATGGCTCGATCATTTTCTTTGACGCAGCCTATGAAGCGTTCATCACCGATCCCACGATTCCTCACTCGATTTATGAGATTGCAGGAGCCAGGGAGTGTGCGATCGAGTTTCGCTCTTTCTCTAAAAACGCTGGATTTACAGGCACCCGCTGTGCCTTCACGGTCGTCCCCAAAACCCTCACAGCCAAAGCGGCCGATGGCTCTGATGTAGAACTGTGGAAGCTCTGGAATCGCCGTCAGTCCACCAAGTTCAATGGGGTGTCTTACATTGTGCAACGAGGTGCAGAAGCGGTCTACTCCCCGGAAGGACAGACGCAAATTAGAGCGCTGGTCAGCTTCTATATGGAAAATGCCCGGATTATTCGGGAACAACTGACCGTCGCTGGAATTGCCGTCTATGGAGGGGTGAATGCTCCCTATGTATGGGTGAAAACTCCTCATGACCTTTCCAGTTGGGACTTTTTCGATAAGCTGCTGCACACCTGCCATGTCGTTGGTACACCTGGCTCCGGTTTCGGTGCTGCCGGGGAAGGCTATTTCCGAATTTCCGCCTTTAATAGTCGGGAAAATGTGGAAGCGGCGATGAAGCGGATTATAGAGAAGTTCAAAGTCTAGAAAAGTATCCGGCGGTTAAAACTGCGACTACACTCACCAAGCCTGCCGACGCAGACTCAATACAATCAAGATTTTCAGTAACCTGCGTCGACAGGTTTTCTCGATATAGCCGCAACTTCAGTCGCCAGGGTGATTAGTCCTAGCTGAAAACTTCAAACTCTATTCCATCGCTCTCTGCCGTCCTAAAACCGTAAAGTTGGTTTGAACTTTTCCTGAAACGCTAGAGTCTAAGGATAATGAATCATGCGCTGGCTGAGAAAGAACTGAGGATGTGGCAAGGAGTGCCAAATTGGTGAAAGACCTGATTAAACTGAGGCCACCCAAATGGTTGCTGGCTCTGCTGGTACTTGGGCTAGTAGCAGGTGGCGGCTATGTAGCATACAGCCAAATCACAACAGCTCAACGGCAGGAAGCACGGCGACGGATTCAAACCGCTACGGTAGAACAGGTAAATCTGCCCGTTACCATTTCCGCCAACGGGACGGTGCAGCCAGAGCGTTCTGTGAATGTCAGTCCTAAGACCTCTGGGAAACTGAAACAACTGCTGGTAAAAGAGGGCGATCGGGTTCAGGAAGGTCAGGTTCTGGCTTACATGGATGACTCTAATCTGCAAGGCCAATATACCCAAGCACAGGGACAACTGGCCCAAGCGAGAGCAAACCTGCAACGCACATTGGCGGGTAACCGCGCTCAGGATATCGCTCAGGCTCAGGCTCAGGTAGAAAGCGATCGCGCCGCTTTGTGGCAGGCTGATCAAACCTTTCAACAGAATAAGCAACTGTATGAATCGGGGGCGATTACCCAGCGAGACTTTAATACTTCTCTGGCGACTCGTGATCAAGCAGCAGCCCAACTGACGCGCTCTCAACAAGCGCTGGCCTTGCAACGAGCTGGATCTCGGCCTGAAGATGTGGCGCAGGCTCGCGCTCAGGTCAAAACCGCCGAAGGCCAACTACAAACCATTCGGGCCCAACTTGAGGATACGATTATCCGCGCTCCTTTCAGCGGCATCATCACTAAAAAATTTGCGGATCCTGGAGCCTTCGTCACGCCAACCACGTCTGGCAGTTCAGTCACGTCGGCCACTTCTTCCTCCATCCTGGCTCTTGCATCCAATAATCAAGTCGTAGCCAACGTAGCCGAGTCCAATATTGCTCAAATTAAATTAGGCGTTCCTGCGACGATTAAAGCCGATGCCT
Source organism: Leptodesmis sp. (assembly GCF_052746595.1). NCBI lineage: Bacteria > Bacillati > Cyanobacteriota > Cyanophyceae > Leptolyngbyales > Leptolyngbyaceae > Leptodesmis > Leptodesmis sp. The sequence goes on along the minus strand of NZ_JBRAGO010000007.1, from coordinate 48,102 downwards.
ATCCAGGGCAGAGCTTTAACGGACAGGTAATTCAGATTGCGGCTCAGTCCACCACAGTGCAAAACGTCACCAGTTTTGAAGTGAAGTCCTCGGTGACAGATCCGAAAAATTTGTTGAAAGCGGGGATGAGCGTTAATGTTGATTTCAACGTTGGCACCCTAAAGAATGTCCTGGTGATCCCGACGGTCGCTATCACTCGACAGGAAGGAGCCAGCGGTGTACTGGTGATGACCGGGGAACAAGAAAGCCGTCGTCCTGAATTCCGGCCCATTACTACCGGAGCTACGGTCAATGACAAAACGGTCGTTTTATCTGGCCTTAAGGCAGGGGAACGGGTGCTGATTAGCTTCCCTCAAGGTGAACGACCTCAATCGAGAACACCGTCTGTCTTTCCAGGAATGGGTCCAGGAGGCGGTGGTGGTCGGAGGCGGTAAGGAGTGTAGGAATGGCAGGGTTAAAACGGATTCGACTAACGAATGTTTCGCTGGGTGAAGTTCTGCAAATGGCGGCAGATGCCTTGTGGAGTAACCGCCTGCGAACTGGACTGACAATGTTGGGAGTGATTATTGGCATTGCATCTGTGATTACCGTGACCTCGGTAGGACAGGGCGTACAACGAGCCACAGAGCAGCAGATTCAAGCTTTGGGATCCAATGTCATGCTGATATTGTCCGGTGTGGCGCGATCGGGCGGCATCAGTCAGGGAACGGGATCTGCTTCAACCCTGACCTGGGAAGATGCCAAGGCGATCGCCACGCAAGTTCCTGCAGCCAAAGGCGTAACTGCTTTTCTGCAACGACCTGCGCAAGCTGTTTATGCCGGACAAAACACCTCTACCAGTTTGTTGGGAGTGGATCTGGCCTACCCGGAGGTGAAAAACATTCATCCCAAAGAAGGCCAGTATTTCACCCAGGCGGATCTGGATAGTGCCCGACCTGTAGCGATTCTGGGCACGAAAGTCCGGGATGACCTGTTTGGCTCGGATGGCAGGGCAGTAGGGGAAAATATTCGCGTTCAGGGCAATAATTACACCGTGATTGGCGTAATGGAACCCAAAGGCTCTGTGGGTGGCATGGATCAGGACGATCGCATCTATATTCCCCTGACCAATATGTCTTCCCGCATTGTGGGCAATAATGCCATCAACGGCGTGGCGATCAGCGGCATCTGGGTACAGGCGGCAGACGATGCTCAGTTAGAAGCGGCCCAGTTTCAAGTCACTAACCTGTTGCGGATTCGCCACAATATCTACCCTCCTCAACCGGATGATTTTCGGATCAGCAACCAGATTGACATTATTAATGCCTTTACCAATGTTGTCGGTTTATTTACGGTGATGGTGAGCGCGATCGCTGGGATTTCCTTAATCGTCGGCGGTATTGGCATTGCCAACATCATGCTGGTTTCGGTCGTCGAGCGCACTCGTGAAATTGGCATTCGCAAAGCCGTTGGCGCGACCAACAGTGCTGTCTTAAACCAGTTTTTGACTGAAGCCGTTCTAGTTTCCTTGGCTGGCGGCGCGATCGGCACTGCCCTGGGAGTTGGGATTGCCTTTGCTGCCGCCGCCACCTTTAAATTTCCCTTTGTCATCTCCCTCTGGTCAGTCAGCGCAGGCTTCGGCCTGTCTACCGCCATTGGCCTGATCGCCGGAGTCATTCCCGCCCGGAATGCGGCTCGCCTGGATCCAATCATTGCCCTTAGGAGTGAATAGTTAAGACCCTATGGCGACCATGATCTGGATGGAAAATATCACGAAGACCTACCGCTTAGGAGAAGTGGATATCCCTGTGTTGAAAGGCATTGACCTCTCGATTGAAGCGGGGGAGTATGTTGCCATTATGGGCGTGTCTGGGTCTGGGAAATCTACGTTGATGAATATCATTGGTTGCCTCGATCGCCCCACCAGTGGTCATTATGTGCTGGAGGGAAGAAACCTGACGACTCTAACGGATGATGAATTAGCTTATATTCGCAATCAACGCATTGGCTTTGTGTTCCAGCAGTTCAATTTATTGAGTCGATCGACGGCCCTAGATAATGTCATGTTGCCAATGGTGTATGCCAATGTCCCTAAAGCTCAACGGCGACGACGAGCGGAAGAAGCCCTAACAAGAGTGGGTTTAGCCGATCGCATGGGCAACCGTCCGAATCAGCTTTCGGGAGGGCAACAACAACGGGTTGCGATCGCCCGTGCCTTAGTCAATCGTCCGGCTCTGGTACTGGCAGACGAACCTACCGGCGCACTGGATACGCAAACCTCTCAGGAAGTCATGAATTTAATGGCAGACCTGAATCGTCAGGGCATTACGATCGTGATTGTCACCCACGAACATGACATCGCTGCTCAAACCCGCCGCATCATTCATGTGAAAGATGGTCTAGTGGTTGATAACTGACAAATATCATATTAGTGAAAGCCATAACGACTGCCCAGGATAGAAATGAACCAACCCTGTCTGATGTAATTGAAAGGTTAGACAAACTGGCTCAAAACCAGGAAAGACTGACTCAGAATCAGGAAAGGCTGGCTCAGGAGCAGGAAAAATTGATTCAACAGCAAGAACAGTTTTCTCAGAAACAGGAACGGTTTCATGAGCGACTCAGCAACTACCAGCAAGCGACTCAATGGTTGATACAGTTGGCGTTCACGTTAATTGCATCGGCGACATTAACAGTTATTATCACGTCCGTTTTGAAACGCTAAAGATTGACCCACAATAGTTCAAGTGAACTATTCAATGGATTTATGCGAGCAAGGATTGAACAGCAAATTCTGTTGATTCATCAGGACGATGTACCACAGTACAAGAAAAATGGCTCTGTGGTGAGGAACAGCTACTTTTGGGCGTTAAAAGCGATCGCGGCACAGACGAACCGCTTTCGAGACTGGGAGTATGATTCGGAAGTATGGTTAGCCTTACAGCGAATGTTACTGGCCTTTACGGAATCCAGCTACCTGAACCTGCGAGAAACCCAACTGGAATTTCCGGCAGAATACGATATCCCCGCCATCCTTAAACCTGTTGCAACCTGGGAATAGTCAGATTCTCGATCGCCACAGGTTCGACCTCATCTGCCATCGCAAAGCCAAACACTTTGGCATAGAAATAAAATTCTCCATCTAAGGTGCGTTTAATATTCTCGGCTTTGCGGAAACCATGCTGTTCTCCTTCATACAACACATAAGCCACGGGTAAGCCTTTTTTTCGCAATGCATCTACCATCATTTCCGCCTGATTCGGGGGCACAATCTTATCCTCATCTCCCTGAAAGAAGATGACGGGACAGTTGAGGGATTGTGTGGCGTGAATGGGCGATCGCTCAATATATAAATCCTTGCGTTCTGGGTATGGCCCAATCAGACTATCCAGATAGCGGGACTCAAATTTGTGGGTGTCGGTAGCCAACGCTTCCAGATCGCTCACCCCGTAGTAGCTAGCTCCGGCCTTGAAAACATCCCGGAAGGTCAGCGCACACAGGGTTGTATAACCGCCAGCACTGCCACCGTCAATCACCAGCCGATCGCCATCTACCTTCCCCTGTTCTGCCAGATATCTGGCACCATTGGCACAATCATCCACATCCACAATGCCCCATTGCCCCTTCAGTCGTTCCCGGTATTCGCGCCCATAGCCTGTACTGCCACCATAATTTACATCCAGTACGGCAAATCCCCGACTTGTCCAGTATTGAATTTTTAAGTTAAAGGCGGCAGAGGTTGCACCCGTTGGGCCACCATGACTTTTCACCAGCAGAGGCGGACGTTCCCCTGCAGTTGCCTGAAAGTCTTTGTTTTTGGGCGGATAGTAAAAGCCATAAGCCGTCAGATTGTTTTCTGTGGGAAAGGCGATCGCCTCCGGCACAGATAGATAGCCTGGGTCAATCTCTAACTCACTAGAACGACGCAGAACCTGCAGTTGATGCGTGACTAAATCCAGTTGGACGATCGCTCCCGGTTGCGTGGCTGATCCCGCATTGAACACCACTTTGCCCTGAGTACAGTGAACCCCACTAATCTCGGTGTAAGGGGTTTCGATGGCAGTCAATTGTTTCGTAGTCGGGTTCAGACTCGCTAGGTAGGAAATACCATTCTGGGTATAGGTGCAAATGAGCTGTTCTGCGGACTCAAAATCATAGCTGGAGTAGCCAAATACCCACTGAGGAAAAGCAAATTCTGCTGCCATTGGACACAGTGCTTCAACTTCTCCCCCCTGAGTAGTAGGAATCCAGCGGTACAGATTCCACCAGTTAGAACGATCACTGACAAAATACAGTGTTCCATCCGGTGACCAGAGCGGCTGCACAATCGACTCTGCTCCTCCTCCGGCAATCCGTTGAGCCTGGGCGATCGAGCCGTCGGCACTCACTTCCCCCACCCATAACTCGGTGCTGTCCCAGGGCATATTGGGATGATTCCAGCAAATCCAGGCCAATCTAGAACCATCTGGACTGAGACGGGGGGCCGCATAAAAATCATTGCCAGATACCAGCACGGTCTGAGTGGCATCCTGACCGTCCAAACCCAGACTTACCAGAGTATTCACAGGTTCTCCCTCGCCCGTATGATCCTCGCGCACGCAAATTATCCGGTGACGTTGAGCATCAACCACGCCATCAGCGTACCGCCATGCCTGCTCCGGAGTAATTGCCACAGGTTCCTGACCTACATCCTGACGATACAAGCGCTGATCGGCAAAGTTGGAGAAATAAAGCGTTCCCTGATGCACCAGAAAGGCTCCGCCGCCATACTCATGCACCCGCGATCGCACATTAAACGGTGGTGGGGTGACATCACTGATCTGTCCATCTGCCGTGCGACGCACCACCACATTGCGCCCTCCCTCCGTCGGTCGCAGTTCGCTCCAGTACACCGCGTCCCCATCTAGGCGCACTCCTCCCAGCCCGATCGTGCCAGCCACAATCAGGTCAGAGGTGATGGGAGATTTCCAGGAACCATAGGGAGCGATGCGAGGTTCAGTCATGTTTGTATTTGCACTCTAAATGGGTATCACTTCGAGGATAAAGGTTTTAGCACCAATTGGAAAAAGGGTCATGGGAGTTTTAGCAGCAAGATGGCTTTTTACTCGAATTCATGCCAACAACTTTCTGTCCCAATGATTGTTCTTTAAATCTTGATTGTATTGAGTCTGCATCGGCAGGCTGGGTGAGTGTAGTTGCGAGTTTAACCGCTGGATACTTTAATGCTGCACAATCAAAGTCAACAATAAAGTGATCGATGAGATATCGCCTTAATATTCGTAATGGAAATACTTGCAGGCATTCTATCCAAAGTTTTTTCTCCGATACCTCAGTGCCATTTTGTGTCTGTCTTTAGAGCAGATTGCCGTATACCAGTCGAGGTGGGGTTGGCAATCTATCCAGTCAGCATGTAGGCGATCGTTGTGAGCTTGTACCGGTCGGTACTAACGATCGCCAGCGATTCAAGGCGGCGGCTAACTCGAAGCGACGGAACAGGGCAAAATCACCGGGAGGGCAATAGGTCAGGGAATCAAAGCCATTGCTGGCAATTTCTGCCATGACCTGATCCAGAATTTCTGAAATGGTGTATTTACCTGTCAGATAATGCGGTTCCAGATAGACTAAGGTGGCCGCGATCGCTCTCAGTTGCGCTGGATCGTCCAGTTGTTCAACGGCTGAAAGATCAATGTCTTCCCGGTCAATCACGATCGTATGCAGTTCCCGAATTTTCCACTTCACGAAATCCCGGCCTGAATGGCGAGGTTGGGGGCGGGGCAGGGTGCGGCAGGGCAGAGGGCCAAATTTGGAACCTCCTTCGGGAGTGCGATGAGTGGCATATTCAGCCGCGATCTCCCGTGCCCGATCAGTGACTTCCTGGGGTTGGAAATCCTGCATAGCAATCACCGTATTCGCCACATCAAAATAGTCACCACTGCCCCCCATGACCAGAATCGTAGAAATTCCATGATCCGTAAACAACTGGCCCACTTTATCAATGAAAGGGGTGATCGGTTCCTTCTCTTTGGCAATCAGGGCTTGCATCCGGCGATCGCGGATCATAAAGTTGGTGGCTGCCGTATCTTCATCGACTAACAGCAAGCGGGAACCTGCCTCTAGGGCTTCCATAATGTTTGCCGCTTGAGAGGTACTGCCACTGGCATTTTCTGTAATGAAGTGGGTGGTCGATTGCCCTAGAGGTAACTGATTAATAAACGGCGAAATATCCACACCCGCCACACTGCGACCATCTTCCGCCCGAATTTTCACGGCTGTGGAATCCGTCACCACCAGTTCCCGGCCATCTCCCGGAATGTGATTGTAGACTCCTAACTCGATCGCCCGCAGCAAAGTCGATTTCCCGTGATAGCCGCCGCCGACAATTAGCGTCACTCCGGCAGGAATGCCCATCCCCGTCACCTTACCCCGATTTGGACAGGTGAATTCCACTCGTAAAGACTCCGGAGCTTGAAACGAAAGTCCTGTTTTGAGGGGGCGATCGTCTACCCCACTGGCTCTCGGTAACACAGCCCCATCGGCAATAAAGGCCACCAGTCCCCGCTGCTGTAACTGCGATCGCAACCAGTCCGCATCCTCAGCCGTTTCTCCATGTCGCTGCACCTCATTCGCCTTCAGAGAAGCATAGTGCAATGCCTGCTCCACAATTTCCGACAAGTCCTCACATAGCATTTCCGCTGCCTGCCGTCCTGCCACCCGTCGTCCAAATGCGGGTAAACCAACGACAAACCGGGCTTCTACCCAGTCGTCATTGATCAATACCGACGTACGCTCCAGAATCGTTTGCCGGGGTTGGGCGATCGCAATTAGGCCGCTACTACCACTACCCCGTCGCTGGCGAGTCGATTGGGCAACGCGATCGAACTGGCGAGTCAGGTAATCGCGCAATGCCACTTCCCGACTGTGATTATGGTAGAGCGCTTGGGGAAATTTGGCTTGCTTTTGGGGAACCTGTACCCGAAATTGGCTGGGAGAAGCAAAGGGATCCCCCTGAACGCGATCGACCAGCAACGTAAAAGTTGGGAACTGATAATGCCGTTCTAGGTCTTTGTATGCCTTGTAGTTTTGTTGATCAATCCGGTTAAGAAAGCGCCGTAAATCTGCGTCAGTAGCCATAGTCTAATGGGATAACAAGATGATGAGATGACAGGATGATGAGTACGTCCCATCATCACCCCCTCCTATCATCCCATCATCCTTTGGTTCAAAATCGCCGCAAACCAGCGCTCTACCTGATCGCTCATCGCCTGCAGAGAATATTCCGCTTCTACATAACGGCGGCAGGTCAGGCGATCGATCTGGTCTAATTGAGAGATCGCATCGACTAACCCCTGAACGTGATCTGGTTCCACTAACCAGCCGGTTTTTCCGTGCTGCACAATTTCTGCAGGACCACCTCGCGCATAGGCAACTACGGGTACGCCACAGGCTAAAGCTTCGATCGCCACATTACCAAATGCCTCTACCCATTTGGGAGTCATCAGCAACGCTCGACACTGGCCTAGAACCTGCTGCAATTCTGCGGTGGGTAAAAATCCTTCATAACTTACTGGAGCATCCGGATACTGATCGCAAATGTCATGCCAGTAGGCCGCATCCTGTAACACCCCCCAAACTTTGAGGGGAGTGTTGGTCATTTGAGCGGCCACGACGGCATCTTCCAATCCTTTTTCGGGAGCCAACCGTCCCACCCAGCCCAGAGTATTTTCTGGCTCGGCACAAAAGTTGTACTGTTCCATGTCAAAGCCATTGCCTACTACCCAGAAGCGATCGCTACCAGGAAACGTTTCAGCCTGAGCGCGACTATGAACCGCAATGGTATGAGGAAATTGCTCTGCTACCTGATTAATAATCCGATCCATGGCATGGGTAAGGGAACCCATGCTAACCAGATGTGCAACAGGAGTGGCCAAAGCAGCAGTTAAGTAGAAGGGCAACCAGTCATAGGCAAAATTTAAAATCAAATCGTAATTGTCCTGCACTTGAGAGGCATAGTTCCACATTTCAGCCAACACCGAGTTAGGAGGCATTGCAATCCACGCATCCCGACCTTCGTTTTGAGCAGTAGGATGCAGATCTCCGAAAACCTCAACTAAGGAAGCATCTGGCAAAATTGAACCAGCCGGAGCAACCACCGTTACCTCATGGCCTCGTTGCTGCATCCCCTGAACCATGTTTCTTAAGGTCAGTTCCACCCCTCCTCCCAATCCCGAACCCAGTGGCCCAACTGATGTGGATAGAAAAAGTAAATTTAGCGGTTTCTGGAACATAGGGGATGTTTGTCTTCTGCCTGTGTAGAGATTCTTTTGCTTGCCATCCTCACTTTAAAGAAAGTGTGAGGATCAGGGCAAATTTCATACTCTCTTCGTATTAGCCGATAAAATTTACGAAGCAGTACGGTTGGTTTCGTGCGGCTGTGCTGTGCGCAGGGGAGCTACAGGATAGTTCGGTATGCTCGATACAAGCCAAATAGCACTCAATAGCGAAGCTCTAATGTGGTTTCGGCGAGGGTTGGCAGCCGCCAGTGCCAATGATTTCGAACGAGCGATCGCAGCTTTCAACCGGGTTCTGGACATTCAGGATGATTGCTATGAGGTCTGGTATGAGCGAGGATTGGCTTTAGAGAGCCGGGGAGATTACATAGCAGCGATCGCTAGCTTTGATCGGGCACTGCGGCTCAGTCCGAGTGACAGTGCAGCCTGCGAAATCTGGCATGAGCGAGGCAATGCCTTTCAATATGGGCTAGGAGATTACTCCCAGGCAATGGCTTGCTACGACCAGGCCCTGCGGCTTGATTCCCGGCATGAGGCTGTCCTGCAGAATCTGGGCAATGCCTTGCTCTATGGTTTGAGTCTGCCGGAGGAAGCCTTAGACGCTTACGATCGGGCATTGCTGATCAACCGGGAGAATAACCTGGCGTGGCGGAATCGGGGGAATGCACTGGCCGAACTGCGGCGCTATGATGAAGCGATCGCCAGCTACGATCAGGCCCTCTCCATCTGGCCAGACGATCAGGTGTCCTGGCATGCCCGCAGTTTAGCGGCTGAAAAGATGGGTCTGGGGGACCATCAACCCACCACCCATGCAGCCTGGTATGGGGCTGGCTTTGGAGAGCAGACCTTCGTGGAGGGAGAAACAGACTCGGAAATTGTGTTTGCCTCCTTGTCCACCGCGATTGATGCAGACAGCAGTTCCCACAGTTCCAATCAGATCACTCCTACCTTGATCCTGGAAGATGACTGGGGCAAGCGAGAAATAATGTTAGAGCGCGACCAATATACCCTCGGTCGAGATTCTAACAGTGACATTTGTTTGCATTCCCAATACGTCTCCCGGAACCATGCGGTATTGACGAAAGTTAACCGTTCTGATGGTTATCCCACCTATCAAATTACAGATGGAGGATTAGATCAAACACCGAGTCGGAATGGGTTGCTTGTGAATGGACACAAGTGCCAGAGCGCCATTCTACAAGGGGGGGATGACATTGTGCTTGGCCCCAGGGTGCGAATTCTTTATCGTCTGCTACCCAATTCTTCTCATTAGATCTTTAGATCTTTGGGTCTTGGTCAAGTGTCTTTTGCCAGAGAGGAACAACTTATGTACCTCCACTAACCAACCTGAATGAGGGCAATTTGCTCAATCTTCACCTGATCATAATTTTGGATTCAACGTGTCAACAGTAGGGGAAATTGCGAATGTCCGACTTGATCCAGGCTGTACTTCATAGCGACGAAAAGACCAACCTGCGTCAGTTTGCCAGCATTCTTCGGACTCAAGAAAAGCGGTACTTGCTCCGCAACGAAATTCTGTCCCTGTTTGCGGACTATTGCCAGAATTATGAGAAGTCCGAGCGGTTCTACCATTTCTCCCATCTCAGTAAGCTAATTTACTATATCCAGGAAATTATCATTGATAATGAAAGTCTGTGTCTGATCATTCGTCCCCGGATTGCCAGCCAGGAAGCCTATCGTCTGCTGGAGGATTTGACTTATGAGCCGATGAGTATTCAGGAATTGCTGGATTTGCGCGATCGCCTCGTGGGCCGATTCCACCCGCAGGATGGCGATGTTCTGGAAATTGACTTTCAGCCTTTTTACGACTACTCGCCCGCCATTCGCGATCCCAAAAATATCGGTCGAGGGGTGGCTTACCTGAACCGCTATCTGTCCAGCAAGTTATTCCAAGATCCACGACAGTGGCAGGATGCCTTGTTTAACTTCCTGCGGCTGCACCGTTACAGTCAGTATCAGTTGCTGATTAACGATCGCATTCAAACCCAGCAACGCCTCTCCGATCGAGTTAAACAGGCGATCGGTCTGGTCGGTGCTTTGCCCCCTGATCAGCCCTACGAACAATTCCGATTCGATCTGCAGGAACTGGGGTTTGAACCAGGGTGGGGGAATACGGCGCGGCGAGTGCAGGAAACCCTAGAAATGCTCGACCAATTAATTGACTCACCGGATCATCAGGTGTTAGAAGCCTTCGTATCGCGGATTCCGATGATTTTCCGGATTGCCCTGATCTCACCCCATGGTTGGTTTGGGCAGGAAGGCGTACTGGGTCGTCCCGATACCGGAGGCCAAGTGGTATATATTCTGGATCAGGTGAAGGGGTTGGAGCAGCAACTCCAGGAAGACATTGAACTGGCGGGGCTGGATGTGCTGAATGTGCATCCGAAAGTGATTGTGTTGACCCGCCTGATTCCCAACAACGACGGCACCACCTGTAATCAACGGTTGGAAAAAATCTACGGAACGGAAGACGCCTGGATTTTGCGTGTACCTTTCCGCGAATTTAATCCCCACATGACCCAGAACTGGATTTCCCGGTTTGAAATCTGGCCCTATCTGGAAACCTTTGCGATCGATGCCGAACGAGAACTGCGAGCTGAATTCCAGGGCAAACCGGATTTGATTGTGGGGAATTATTCTGACGGGAATCTGGTGGCCTTTTTGCTGGCACGACGGTTAGAAGTAACCCAGTGCAACATCGCCCATGCTTTGGAGAAGTCGAAATACCTGTTCAGTAACCTTTACTGGCAGGATCTGGAAAACAAGTATCACTTCTCGTTACAGTTCACGGCAGATCTGATTGCCATGAATGCTGCCAACTTCGTGATTAGCAGTACCTATCAGGAAATTGTCGGCACTCCCGACAGCGTGGGTCAGTATGAATCCTACAAATCGTTCACCATGCCCGATCTTTACCATGTGGTGAGTGGCATTGATTTATTCAGTCCCAAATTCAATGTGGTGCCGCCAGGAGTGAATGAAAGTGTGTACTTCCCCTATTCCCGCAAGGAAGACCGACTGTTGACAGAGCGCGATCGCCTGGAAAACCTGCTATTCACTCTCGACGATCCGGCTCAGGTCTATGGCACTCTAGATGATCCCAACAAGCGGCCTCTGTTTTCCATGGCGCGGCTCGATCGCATTAAAAACCTGACAGGCCTGGCAGAATGCTTTGGCAAAAGTAGGGAACTTCAGGAACAGTGCAATTTGATCCTGATTGCTGGGAAACTCCGAACGGAGGAATCCACAGATCATGAAGAAATTAGCGAAATCGAAAAGCTGTATCAGATCATTCATGAGTACAACTTGCATGGGAAAGTGCGCTGGCTGGGTGTCCGGTTGGCAAAAGGCGATTCGGGCGAAGTATATCGCGTGATTGCTGATCGCCAGGGCATCTTCGTGCAACCCGCCCTGTTTGAAGCCTTCGGTCTGACGATTCTGGAAGCCATGATCAGCGGCCTGCCTACCTTTGCAACCCGATTTGGTGGTCCCCTGGAAATCATTCAGGACAAGGTGAACGGCTTTTACATCAATCCTACCGATCACGAAGAAATGGCCCAAATCATTCTGGATTTCGTAACCAAATGCAACGAAAATCCCCGCTACTGGCAGGAAATTTCCCAACGCAGTATCGATCGCGTCTACAGCACCTATACCTGGAAAATTCACACTACCCGCCTGCTCTCCCTAGCAAAAATCTACGGCTTCTGGAATTACACCTCCAAAGAAAACCGGGCCGATATGATGCGCTATATCGAAGCCCTGTTCTATCTGCTCTACCGTCCCCGTGCGAAGGCTTTACTGGAAGAACACTGGCGACGTTAGGCCAGAGAGGTAAAGAATTATTGAACCTTAAGGGATTTCACGGGAACAGGGGGTAGCAATAGAGTATCAGGTGGTCTATCCATCCTGTTCCTGTTGCTGTAGGGAAAGAAGGTATGAGAAGGGGCGATCGCTGCATTCTGCCCATTTTGTTTCTGTTGGGAATTCTGATTGCCGTGAGTTTTTCCGGTTGTAGCATCGCCAGAATTACGCCAGGGCCAGAACAGTTTGCAGAAGTGGCGGCTTTACCCGCACCCAAACTGCCCGATTGGATCGAGGAAATCAGTCCGATCGGGGATACCAAACCCCAGGCGCAAGTTCGGATCCGCTTCAAAGAACCCCTGATTCCAGTGGAGAGTCTGGAGGATCCGAATCGCCAGCAAGTGTTGCAAAAGTTTGAAATTGTACCGCCGTTGAAAGGGCAGTTCCGGTTTTTAACCCCCCGCATGGTGGGATTTCAGGCGGATGCAGCAACTCCCCTGGCCACGCGAGTCCAAGTCACCTTGAAAAAGGGACTGGCTGACCTGAAAAATCATCAATTGGATCAGGATCTGGCCTGGACCTTTCAGACCGATCGCCTCAAACTCACCAACCTGCCCACCTCTTATTCTGCTGATAGTCCCCAAACGGCTACAGATCCCATTGAGACGAAGCCCGTCTTAAAAGTTTATTCCAACGTCGAACTGGATCAAGCTTCCCTGCGGGATCATGCTCGCTTAACGCCAGTGGGCAAACAGACTACGATCGGTCTGGCAGTGGCTCTGGAGAAACAGCCGGAGTCCCTAGAGCCACAAACCCCCAGCCCGGAAGAACGGTTTGATCCCTCGCAACGCAGTTGGATTTATACCCTGGAACCGCAGCGAGGACTGGACAAAGCAACGAAATACAATCTGGAATTCACACCGGGATTACGACCTTTGCAGGGAAATTTGCCCAGTGAGGAAGCATTCGCCAGTCGGGTAGAAACCTACTCTCCTCTGGCCTACCAGAATTTGAAATGGGTGGGACAGCCAGATGCGGGAGGAAATGTGGGACGGTTCGTAAATGGCTCACCCCAACTGGAGTTCAACAATCCGATTCAGGTTGATTCTGCTACCGCTAACATTTCCATCAGTCCGGAGCCAAAGAATAAAGATGTGCCACTGGTACAGGCCTATGAAGGCGATCGTGTCGTCAACCTGAATCCCTGGGCTTTGGAACCCGCCACGAAATACACGATTACCATAGGAGCCGACTTAAAAGACAAGTTTGGTCAAACTCTGGGTAAACCGACCACGGTGGAGTGTCAAACCGGAGATGTGGCTCCTGATCTCTGGGCACCCTCTGATCTGCATATCTTTCCATCTAGCATTGGGGGCGATCGCACTTCGGTACTGCAATTGAATATCTCTACGGTCAATCTACCGAGTTACAAATCTGCGTTCGCCAGCGTCCAACCCACCGATCTGGTCTATACCAGTTCTGCCTATCCCCAGGGCAATGGCAATGACTTGCTGCCCAACCCATCTCAATGGAAAACGACTCAGGTGGCGAAGCAGCAGAATCAGACCGTGGAAACGGCCATTCCTTTAGCCCAATTATTGAAGGGTCCAACCGGAATGCTGGCGTATGGCGTACAGGCCCGAACCAATTCCTATCAGGAAAATGGCAAGCAACAGTGGCGAGAACCCACCTACTACGGACTGGTGCAGTTGACCAATCTGGGAGTATTTGCTCAATGGTTTCCCGAATCGGGGCTGGTGCGAGTGCATCACCTGGCCGATGGCTCCCCTGTCGCCAATGCCTCAATTCAAGTTTACAAATCGCGATTGGATGCCAAAGATCGACCCGCCCCAACCCCCTGCGCTACTGGGAAGACTAATCAAGCGGGATTGCTCACCCTGACGGGATCGCAATTTCAAGGCTGTCGGGCACCCGGATCAGAGAATCCCCCACCCCTGCTGGTAATTGCTCAGGAAGGGAAAGATTGGGCCTTTACCCGCACCCTGGAATATAGCGGTACCTATGAGTACGGGATTGATGCTGGTTGGGAAAGTGGCAAACCCATCTCACGGGGGACAATTTTTAGCGATCGCCAACTTTACCAACCGGGAGAAACCGCTTACCTGACCGGAGCCGCCTATTACCTGCAGGCCGGAACCCTGAAGCAGGACAAAAACGCCAAGTATAGCCTCACCTTAGAAGGGCCGAATGGTCAGAAAAAGGATCTGGGCAGTCAGACAACCAACGCTTTTGGCACCTTTTCGCTGGAGGTTCCCTTCGCCAAAAACCAACCCCTGGGCTATTACACGGTGCGGGCCAAAGGGGCGGATGGCAAAGAACTTACGGGAGAAGTGCGGGTGGCTGAATTTAAGCCGCCGAACTTTAAAGTGGAACTGACGTTGAAGGGAACGGCTGAGGGATTAGGAATTAGAAATCAGGAATTAACAGATAGAGATGGAAAAGCAGGGCAGGGTGTTGTGGAGACGCTGCCAGTGGCGTTACCGGATCAAACGGTAAAAAGCACGGTGCAAAGTCGTTATCTGTTTGGCTCGCCGGTGCAAGGGGGCAAGGTGAATTATGGGGTGACTCGACAACGGGTTGAGTTCACGCCGCAGGGCTGGGAGGGATATACTTTTGGTCGTCGCTGGTTCTGGCCGGAGGAAGCACCGGAGGTAGGCAGTGATGTCCTTGAAGCTACTCAGATGTTGAGTGCAGAGGGGCAGGCCACGCAAAGTATCAAAGTGGATCAAAACCTGCCCTACACGATGGCCTATCAGGTGGATGCTCAGGTGTCGGATGTGTCGAATCTGGCCGTATCGGATTCCAAGACGTTCCTGGCGTTGCCCAGCGATCGCCTGATTGGTTTGAAAACGAACTTTGTGGCGGATGCCGGTAAGGAATTTCCCGTTCAGGTGATTGTTACCGATCCCAGTGGCCACCCTATCCCAGATCAATCAATTCGCCTGGAATTGCAGCAGATGAACTATAGCCAGATCACCCGTGTGGTGGAAGGAAGCCGCATGCTGCAGCATCAGGTGGAATACAAAACTGTGGCCACTCAGGAGACGGAATCTGGGACGGAGGCGAAATCAGTACCATTAACGCCGCCCACCTCTGGTGCCTACCGGATTCGAGCCACATTGGCTGGTAAGGAAACCACGGCTACCGATCTGCAAATTTGGGCCACCGGAGATACTCCCACCTTCTGGGGCAACCGCTATCGCAATAACCGCCTGGAACTGAAGTTGGACAAATCCCACTATCGTCCCGGTGAAATCGCCACTGTGCTGCTGCAATCACCGTTCCCGGAAGCAGAACTCTACTTTGCGGTCGTGCGTCATGACACGCTGTATCAGACGGTTACGAAAGTTACAGGTAGTGCGCCCCAGGTTCAGTTTCAGGTGACTGCCGAGATGATGCCAAATGCCGCAGTGGAAGCAATTCTCGTCCGCCAGGGCAAACCTCTGGAGCAGGAAACCCCAGGCAGTCTGGATGGTTTGGTACGGATTGGGCTGGCTCCCTTTTCGACCGACGTGAATGAACACTACCTGAAAGTGGAACTCACTCCTGCTACTGGCTCTCCGGAGTCTACTCCAGCAACACCCGGAAGTGAACAAACCGTTAATCTGATCCTGAAAGACCAGCAGGATAATCCCGTGAAAGGCCAGTTCACGATCATGGTGGTGAATGAAGCGGTGTTGCAACTGACCGGCTACCGTCCCCCCGATCTGGTGAACCTGGTGTTTGCGGAACAACCGATTTCTACCCGCTTGAGTGATAACCGTCCGGATGTCGTGTTACAGCCGATCGGCTCTCCTTTGCAAAAAGGCTGGGGCTATGGTGGAGGCCTGTCCAGTGGAGCCGCCAGCACCCGTATCCGTACCAACTTCAAGCCGATCGCCTACTACAACGGTGCTGTTGCCACGGACAACAAAGGCACTGCGACAGTCCGCTTTAAGCTTCCGGATGACCTGACCACCTGGCGAGTCATGGCTGTCGCCACCGATGGCAATTTCAACTTCGGTAATGGCGATACCACCTTTGTCACCAGTCAGCCTCTGGTCACCAATCCCCTGTTGCCTCAGTTTGCTCGACCGGGCGATCGCTTCCAGGTTGGGGTTGCCGTTACCAACAACACTGTGCCGAACGGTAATCTCTCCATTTCCGGCTCTGTCACTGGCTCGCTTCAGTTCGACAACTCCTCCGGCAATCAACAAGCCTACATGGGAGCAGGCACCAGCGCTTATCGCTTTCCGGTCAAAGTCAACAATCCGGGAGCCGCCAAAGTGCAGTTCAAAACGGAGTTGAATGGAGTTACAGATGCGCTGGAAGTGCCGCTGGAAGTGAAGCCGCTCACGGTTACAGAACAGGTTGTCGAATCTGGCACTACTTCCGACCAGGCGACAATCCCCTTAAACGTGGATCCCAACGTCGCTAACGATACCGGGGGCTTGGATCTTTCCCTGGCCAGCAGCCTGATTCCTCAACTTGCCGCCCCTGCCCAACAGGTGCTAGATGAACAGGATCTGCCCTTCCTGGAACCCGCCGCCAGCCAACTCAGCATTGTGGCTAATCTCCAAATCCTATCCCAAACCTACGGTCAAGCCTTCTCCAGCTTCAACCCAGCTCAACAAGCCACCCAGGCCCTCGATCGCCTGCAAAAACTGCAGAAACCGGATGGCGGATTCGCTGCTTACCCAGAAGCGAAAAAGTCGGATCCGTTCTTGACTCCTTATGCGGCAGAGGCAATGGCAGAGATCAGGGATCAGGAATCAGGAATCGGGGTTCGTTCATCAGCCGACTCCCGATTCCCGACCCCCGACTCCTTTCTCCCGCCCTTAAAGAATTACCTCAGCAAATTGCTTGCCAATCCGGCTCAGTATGACTTCTGCAAAGAAGCGCTGTGCAAAAATCAGGTACGGTTGCATACCTTAATCGCACTGGCAGCCCTGGGGGATAAGCGGACGGAGTTTTTGCCGGATATTTATGCTCAACGGCAGCAGCTTGACCCGATCGACCAGATGAATCTGGCTCGCTACTTATCTCAATTTCCCGCTTGGCAGGCAGAAGCGAAAGGGATGGCCACCAAATTACAAGAAACCGTGTCGGAAACAGGTCGCACGGCGAGGGTGAATTTGCCACAAAACTGGCGCTGGTTGAGTTCGGCAACGGCAACTCAGGCGGCAGCCGTACGGCTGGCGATCGCGCAAAAAGCCCGTCCTGAAACCATTGACAAACTGGTTCAGGGACTGCTGGAGCAGCGGCGGAACGGCACCTGGCCCAGCACCTATGACAATGCCGCTGCATTGACAGCTCTGGTAGAGTACAGTAAGCTGCAACCCACTCCTCCTAGCTTCACGGCCAGTGCGCAACTGGGAGATAAGTCCCTGGCGACGGCTCAGTTTCAAGGCTACCAGAAAGCCAGTGAAACGGTCAGCGTGCCCATGGCAAACTTACCTCGCGGCACGCACAATCTGATCTTGAAGAAATCTGGGAACGGTCTGCTGCATTACCTCGTAGCCTACCGCTATCGACTACAGGGCAACCAACCCGGACGGCTGAATGGTCTGCGAGTGACTCGCACAATTCGTCCCGCCAATGAAGAAAAAGTTCTTTATGCCACTGGCCTCTACGCCGTAGATGCCCTGAAACTTCCTGTGGGTCAGGTTTATGACATTGGTCTGGAAATCATTACCGATCGTCCCGTAGATCATGTAATCATTACCGATTCCTTACCTGCGGGCTTAGAAGCCGTCGATAGCAGCTTCCAGACCTCCAGCCCCTACTTTCAGGCCAGAGGAGATAGCTGGCAACTCGGCTACCAAACCATCTACAAGGATCGGATTGTTGCCTTTGGAGACAAATTAAATCCTGGTGTATATTCTCTGCATTATCTGGTGCGTTCTGTAACTCCCGGTACTTTCCTCTATCCCGGTGCCGAAGCCAGGTTGCAATATGCTCCGGAGGAGTTTGGGCGATCGGCTTCGACGGTGTTGGAGGTGGTAGACAAGTGAGTAGGTGGCTAGATCGGCAGATGGGTAAGTTAAGTGGAAGGGTAGGCAAGGAATAGTATGCTGAGCGGCGTTTTTGAGGAGGACTTGTGAGTTGCTGGGATGGAATGGGGAAGGGGCGGGTGGCGATCGCCCTGACATTGATGCATCTGGGAACACCAGTTGCCATTATTAGTCAGGCTGCTCCCACGACGCGTCCATCTGAGTCTCGAGCAGACTCCAAGATCAAGCCACCCATCCGTCCTTTAACGACTTGTCCCACAGAGATAGAGCCACTGATCAGTGCTTTATTGCGGGACTTACCGGAATATATCAACCGGATCAGTCATCAGCAGGGAGGAAGTCAGGCCAAGCGATATGCGATCGCTGCCAGTCAAGCTGACCTCACTCCTTTGCCAATCACCTACAGTGGTTCTCCCTATTCTCCCAACAGCCAACTGCACCAGAGTTTTTTCACCGTACTAGAACGGCAATACGAAACCCAGCGCCGACAAGATATCCAACAGTTTCACTGGCTGATTCTGGCTTATAGCTCCAGCACAGGCTGGCAGCTGGCCACCCTGTATTCTCGCTACGGTTCTCACCCAATGGATAACCAGGCTCCTTCTGCCCTGCGAGAAACCAGTCAGGAGGTAACCGGACGAGCGATCCGCCGCTGGCTGAGAGATTGCCAAGCAGGTGCAATTAAGCCTTACTCGCCCAATCTCTCGCCCATGCCAATGTCTCATGTACCTGATCGAGATTTTTGGCTTCACAGTAGAGGCGCAGCACGGGTTCCGTCCCGCTAAATCGAATCAGAAGCCAGCGGCCATCTTCCAGACGCAGCTTATAGCCATCTACAGTCAGGCAATCGACTACTTTCTGGCCTGCAACTTCGGTCAGGGGTTGGGTTTCTAGCTGGTTGAGTAAGCGGGCGCGGGCTTCCATACTGGACAGGGGCAGGTCGATACGATCGTAACTGGAGACAAAGTTCGTGCGTTGCTGCAAGTCTTTGTAGAGATCGCTCAGATCGGTGTTGGATTGGACAATCGCCTCTAGCACATACAGCGCCGAGAGCAGGGCATCCCGTTCGGGAATGTGATGGCCATAGCCGATGCCACCGGATTCTTCGCCACCCAGCAAGACTTGAGTTTCTACCATGCGATCGGCGATGTACTTGTAGCCGATTGGAGTTTCATACACAGGTAAGTTATACAGGGCGGCAACCTTGGGCATCAGGTCAGAGCCGCTAATGGTTTTGATGAATTCCCCGGTGTAGCCACGATTGGCCGCCAGATGCTGAGTCAGAATGGGGATCAAAATTTGCGAACTGAGAAAATTTCCCTGACCATCGACTGCCGCAATGCGATCGCTATCCCCATCAAACACCAATCCAACGGCCAGTCCAGTGGGGTGGGTTTGACGATAACTGTGAATCTGGTGAAACAGTTCTGACAGGTACTTGGGTAAAGGTTCAGGCGCACCACCTCCAAAGAGCGGATCGCGATCGCTGTTAATTTCCCGGATTGGAGCATCCAGTAATTTCGCCAATCCTCCGGCAGCCGCCCCATGCATCACATCGGCAAACACGGTCAGTTTTCCCTGAAGAATCGCATCTCGAATCTGACCGATATTCACCTTGGTTCGCAACCCTTCACAGTAACTCTGCCAGGGATCAAAAGTTTGCCAGGTTCCGGGCGTTGCAGAGGGCACAATGCCTGCCGACAACCGGGCTTCAATTTGCTGCGTAATTGCCGGAGCCACTGAACCACCAAAGGCTCCTTTCACCTTCAAGCCGGAGTATTTTCCAGGATTGTGGCTGGCCGTGATCACCAGCGCACCCAGAGCATTTTGTTGTTTGGCGGCCCAACTGAAGGCTGGAGTGGGCGCAAACCCTTCCGACAACAGCACATCAAAACCCACAGATTGCACCGCTTCCGCCGCTGCCCGGGCAAAGTCTTCGGACAAAAAGCGACGATCGTACCCTACAATGACCGTGCGACTGCCATTGGTAACCTGACTGTAGTTGTCTGCCAGTACCTGAGCTGCGATCGCCGCCACTAGCCTGACGCGATCGAAGGTAAAGTCTGCTGCAATCACACCCCGCCAGCCATCGGTGCCAAATTTAATGCCGTCTACCAGTGCCGAAACGAGAGTGGGATGAGTCATGCAGGCCGCCTTATAGGAATGAAAAGAGTTCACTTAACGAGTGTATTCGTTGAACGGTGGCACCATCCACCCCAAAGGCTGGATTTGCAATCACTTTATTAAAAAACTAGTCATTAGTCAGGTGTGCCAGGTTCCGTACTGCAAAACAAACTACGTAACAGGCGATCTGATGACATAGTGGGCGATCGCACTCAGTCGCATAACGAGAACTTATCATTTTGGTGTTCAGGCTTGGCAAGATTTGATTTTAATGGTTTGGGTAATACAAGAGTAGGGATATGCAACAAGACCGTTACGATCGACGCGGTAAAGCCTTTTTCAGTGGCTTAATGTGGATGTTAACGGGAGCGACGATCGCGGCTGCTCTGCTGATTGGATTGAATCATCAAATCAGCGCTCGCCTGTTTGCTGCCTTGAATGCTTTGCTCAATCCACCGCAACCGCAAACAAAAGCCGAAGCGCAATCCCTGACGCTGCAAAAGATTCGCGATGCCAGTGAACTGACAACGGCAGAATTCACCATGCAGGCTGTTGTTCCCACTGAGCAGGATGCCACCTTTAGCGGCTTTACGATTGGCACCACAAAACTGCTCTATATCGCTCAAGGAGAAGTCCAGGCTGGGGTTGACCTCAGCCAACTTACATCCGATCAGATGCAGGCAACAGAAGACGGTATTGTTGTCAAACTCCCACCCGCCCGAATTCTCAACAGCAAAATAGATGTCAATAAATCCCAGGTCTACGACTACAGCCGGGGTTTCTTAGGACTTGGCCCCGATGCTGGCCCCCAACTCCAATCCCTGGCTCAGCAGGAAGCCCTTCAGAAAATTGTTACTACTGCCTGTGAACAGGGAGTGCTGCAACGGGCCAGCGATCGTGCCAAACTCGTTGTCGTCCAACTTCTCACCTCCGCAGGCTACAAAGCCGTCATCGTAGACACCCAGCCCCCAATGACCGATACTTGTACTCCTGTCTCCCCTCCCCCATCTTCCTCTACTTCCTCATCTACCCCCATTCTCTCCCCACCTCCCACATCCCTCCCCACTCCATGACCCTCCGCCTCCCGATCGCCCGTTTCTTTAATCCAGCTAAACGTGCCAGTCTTTCCCTACGGCTGACACAAATTGGCCTGGTGATCACCGTATTTTTTATCCTGCTGGCCGTGTTCGCACCGCTGTTGCAGGCGATCGGCTGGTTGCAGAATCCTACTGAGTTTTTGGACAATCCCCCGCAACACCCTCCCTCCTGGCAACATTGGTTTGGCACCACCCAGTTGGGGTATGACGTATTTTCCCGCACAATCTTTGGCAGTCAGGCCGCGTGGCAGGTGTTGCTCCTGGCGGTGACGCTGGGATTGCTGGTCGGAGTGCCATTAGGGATGGTGAGCGGCTATCTGGGGGGATGGCTCGATCGCGCCCTGCTATTCGTGATGGATACGATCTATACGTTGCCGGGATTATTGCTATCGGTAACGCTGGCCTTTGTGGTGGGAAGAGGGGTATTGAATGCTGCGATCGCCATCAGCATTGCTTATATTCCTCAGTACTACCGGGTGGTGCGCAACCAGACGGTGAGTGTGAAGACGGAATTATTTGTGGAAGCAGCTCAGGCAATGGGAGCTTCTACCTGGCGTGTGCTAACCCGTTACTTGTTTCTGAATGTGGTGCAAAGTGTACCTGTACTCTTTACCCTAAATGCTGCCGATGCAATTCTGGTGTTGGCAGGGCTGGGCTTTTTAGGATTGGGGTTGCCAGAAGAAACACCGGAATGGGGCTATGACTTGAAGCAGGCATTAGATGGCCTTTCCACAGGGGGCATCTGGTGGACGACGCTGTTTCCTGGTCTAGCCATGACTTTGATGGTGACTGGATTATCGTTGTTGGGAGAGGGATTGAGCGAGTTGATCAATCCCTTATCTAACCAAGACGAATAAGGGCTTAGCAGTCAGACATAGGGCAATATGGCGATCGCTGACCTCATATACACCGTCCTGTAAGGCGTAGATCGCTAGCGCTCGGTCATCATAGCGCCATACCTCTAGCACCTTCAGATCTGCATAAATTGATGCATCGCGCTGCACCCACACATCCTACGCAAAGGCAGTAGAGTCAATCCCTAAGCCCTGATCCCCTTTCTTAAATCCTTATGAAGCCCTTAATTTCTATCGACTTACCGTATTAAACTGAACTTAAACGCTTCTTTTGATTCAGGTTTTGTCATGGCCTGCAGATTGAGAGGCCACTCATCTCCCTTATATGGAGCCATTTTATGCGAATTGCCAATGACGTAACGGATTTGATTGGAAAAACTCCCTTAGTGCGCCTTAACCGCATTCCCCAGGCTGAAGGATGCGTGGCTCAGGTTGTGGCCAAGCTAGAAGGAATGAACCCTGCCGCATCAGTGAAAGACCGGATTGGGGCGAGCATGATTAATGCTGCAGAGGAAGCTGGATTGATCCAACCAGGGAAAACTATCTTAGTGGAGCCAACCTCCGGAAATACGGGGATTGCGCTGGCGATGGTCGCTGCAGCCAAAGGCTATCAACTGATTCTCACCATGCCGGAAACCATGAGTTTAGAACGGCGAGCCATGTTGAAGGCTTACGGTGCCCAACTGGAACTGACTCCCGGTGCTCAGGGAATGAAAGGGGCGGTGCAACGGGCAGAAGAAATTGCTGCCAGTCTGCCGAATGCTTTTATGCCGCAACAGTTTGCTAACCCTGCCAACCCCAAGATTCACCGGGAAACTACGGCTGAAGAACTATGGGCCGATACCGATGGTCAGATTGATATCCTGATTGCTGGAGTGGGTACAGGTGGCACCATTACGGGGGTGGCCGAAGTCCTGAAACAGCGCAAACCTGAATTCAAAGCGATCGCTGTGGAACCTGTAGAAAGCCCGGTTCTCTCCGGTGGGCAACCTGGCCCTCACAAAATCCAGGGAATTGGCGCTGGCTTCGTTCCCAAAGTGCTGAAGCTCGACCTAGTAGATGAAGTGGTGCAAATTAGCAGTGAAGAGGCTGTCTCCTTCAGTCGTCGCATGGCCCGTGAAGAAGGGCTGCTATCTGGCATCTCCTCCGGAGCTGCGCTTGCCGCCGCTATCCAGGTTGCCAAGCGCCCTGAAAATGCTGGCAAGCTGGTTGTCTTTATCCAACCCAGCTTCGGCGAACGCTACCTCAGCACTGTTCTGTTCAAGGATTTGGAAGATGTGCAAGTTGCTCAGTTGAATGGCAGCGATCGGGAACTGTCTTCAGTGAATTAGTTGGAATTAGTTGGCAGGGTAGATGGCTTTTGCTGTCAGCAAAAGCCATCTACCCTGCACTCCTCTATTCTCCACTCCCTACTCTCAACCTGACTTACAATGAGTTGAAATGTGTTTCTCACATTTGCGTTCAGAATCAACATCGGGAGTAGAGGCGTGCCTGAGTCTGCTAAATATTTGCTTGTTGGATCAACTGAAGCGTACAGTGGCAAATCAGCAACCCTTTTGGGATTGGCCCATCATCTCAAGGCCAAAGGGTTGGATATTGCTTATGGCAAGCCACTGGGAACCATTTGGAGCCGTCCTCCCGGTGAAATCGTTGAAGAAGATGTTCAATTTGTTACTGAAACGCTGAAACTCCCGTCTAACCGTTTGCAGCCCACCATTTTACCCATGACGGATATCACGATTCAGAAACGGATTCGTGGAGAAGATCAGACGGATTACTGCCAACTCTTGTCCCAGTATTTACAATTGCAAGGCCCAGATCTGGTGTTATTAGAAGGGCCATCCAATTTGGAGGAGGGCAGTCTGTTTAACCTGTCGCTAATGCAAATAGCGGAGATTGTGGATGCCAAGGTGTTGTTAGTTGCCCGCTTCCACTCCCTCCTGATTGTGGGTGCATTGCTCTCGGCCAAGCGTCGATTGGGCGATCGCCTGATTGGAGCCTTCATTAATGACATTCCCCAGGATCGGCTGGAGGAAGTGAAAACAACCGTTAAGCCCTATCTGGAGCAGCATGACGTACCGATTCTGGGCCTCATGCCCCGGAGCGCGCTCCTCCGCAGCGCCACTGTTGAGGATCTGGTGGAGCAGTTGAATGCAGAAGTACTGTGTCGAGCTGATCGCCTGGATCTAATGGTCGAGAATCTCTCCATTGGAGCGATGAACGTGAACTCTGCCCTCAAATACTTCCGGAAGGGACACAACATGGCCGTTGTGACGGGGGGCGATCGCACCGACATTCAGCTTGCCGCCCTGGAAACATCGACTCA
The DNA here is from genome assembly GCF_052746595.1 of Leptodesmis sp. NCBI lineage: Bacteria > Bacillati > Cyanobacteriota > Cyanophyceae > Leptolyngbyales > Leptolyngbyaceae > Leptodesmis > Leptodesmis sp. The sequence continues at coordinate 23,595 of NZ_JBRAGO010000007.1, read as the reverse complement.
ATGCCTGATTCTAAGCGGACAGGTGCGTCCCCATCCGGATGTCATCAGTCGTGCTGAAGATCTGGAAATTCCCATCCTCTCAGTCGATCTCGATACGTTGACGACTGTGGAAATTGTCGATCGTGCGATCGGACAGGTGCGTATTCACGAACCCCGCAAGCTGCAATTTCTTTACCAGATCATGGCTGAAAGCTTTGACTTTGAAGCATTGATGGCAGCGATGGGTTTAGAAGCTCCAGTTTCAGCCCAATAATGACCAAGGACAATTCCTACTGCAGCAAAGCAATGATCAAACTGATCAACACTAATGCTGCCAGAATGATCCAGGTGAGGTTGCGCTTAAGCCAGACTTGAATTTGAAAACCGGGACTGTACCCAGGTTTGGTAAGGGTAGAGGGACGGGTGCGATCGCAATACAGGGTGCAATCCATGGCAAACGGACGCTTGGGAAATGTACAGGTGTCATCCTCATGGTAGAGACAGGTTAAGCAGAGAGGTTCTTTTCCGGTTGCCTGATATAACGTCATCCCCGGATGCCCGTGCGCCTTCAATGGAGTGCGGCAATAAGGGCACTCCAGTGCCTGAGTCTCAACAGCTTGATGACATTTCGGACAATCCGGCATAGGTCAAAGGTGTCCTTCCCTTGCTATCTCTACTATCTCTTATCCTCCGTGCATCTATCTACCTACAGAGACGTTTCACCGAAACGTCTCTGCCATTCATCATCTCGTCACGCTGTTATTCCATCATCGTATTACTTCTTTTTCATCCCCCATTCACTATTCTCCATCCGCCTCAGCTCACATATATTTCTGCAGCAATAAACTCAGTCGCTCTTTCGCCTCAGCCGAAATCTTATCCAGGGGAGTCAAAATGGCATATTTCAGTGCTGAGTGAGCATCTGACTCAGGGGGGGCGGCAGCCAACCGACGCACCGTTTCCTGAATTACCTTTTGAGCATTCACGGCATTGCGTTGCAAGTTGGCAATCACCATATCAACAGTGACACTGTCATGATCGGGATGCCAGCAATCGTAATCGGTCACCAGGGCCAGAGTGGCGTAGGCGATCTCTGCTTCCCGTGCCAGTTTCGCTTCCGGTAGATTCGTCATGCCAATCACTGTTGCGCCCCAACTGCGGTACAGGTGAGATTCTGCCTTGGTGGAAAAGGCTGGGCCTTCCATACAGACGTAAGTACCGCCCCGATGTAGCGTGACATCCGTGAGTTGCAGGCTCTCCACTGCATCCGCCAGAATTTTGGCTAGCTGAGGACAGACCGGATCCCCAAAGGCAATATGAGCCACAACTCCTTCGCCAAAAAAGGTAGAAATGCGATTTTTGGTACGATCGATAAATTGATCCGGTACGACCATATCTAATGGCTTGGCTTCGGCTTTCAAGGAGCCGACGGCTGAAGCTGAAATGAGGTATTTCACGCCAATACTTTTCATCGCATAAATATTGGCTCTAAACGGTAGCTCGGAGGGCAGCAAGTGGTGATAACGACCATGACGGGCTAAAAAAGCTACCCGTACTCCGTCCAAAGTGCCGACAATTACCACATCTGAAGGTTGGCCGAAGGGAGTCTCTACCTGAATTTCTTCCACATCCTTGAGGGCTTCCATCTTGTAAAGACCACTGCCGCCAATAATACCGATCGCAACCTCAGTCATGAATGTCCTCTTGTATTCCGCGTGATAGACCTCCTCAGTCTACCTCCAGGGGGAGTAGACAGATAAAAGCCTTTTTGGTTTTCTGAATGCATCATGCCTTATGTCTAAACCAAGTCCAGCTAGAGAGCGGTCGTTTTCCGATCAGAGAAACTACGGTTCTGGACTTGGACAAGGTTTATTTTCTTTACATTAGCTGATTCACCCCACCTAAACACATGTTGGATGTTTGGAATTACCTGCTCGGTTCAGGCCCATTTATTCCCCACGGACATTGCTACCTCTGGAAAACGGGTCTGGTTTGGTTACATTTGCTCTCTGATTTATTTATTGCTTTAGCTTATTACTCCATCCCGCTGACCCTGTTCTACTTTGTCCGGCGGCGGCCCGATCTGCCCTTTAACTGGATCTTTCTCATGTTTGGATCCTTTATTGTGGCCTGTGGCACCACTCACCTGATGGAAGTGTGGACACTCTGGTATCCCACCTACTGGACATCCAGTACGCTCAAGGCAGTGGCGGCGGGTATATCCATGTTTACGGCAGTGCAACTGATTCTGATCTTACCTAAAGCGTTGTCGTTGCCCAGTCCGGCGCAGTTACAACAGGCTAATGAAGAACTGCAGGCCCAAATTGCCGAACGGTTGCGAATTGAAGCAGAACTGAAACAGTATCAGACGCAGCTAGAACATCTGGTGGCTGAGCGTACTGCCTAGCTAGAAGCATCCAATCGTTAGACAGAAGACTTACTGGTGCGAGAACGGGAAGCCCACACCCAGACGGAAGTGGCTAAGGCCGAATTACAGAATTATGCCGATCGCCTGACTCTGGCTATCGATCCCCGCTATCACGAAAAAATCTTTACCATCTTCCAGACCTGGCAATCCCGCGATGAGCAAGAAAATACCGGAGTACCGGAGTGGGATTGTCGATCGTGAAAAAGATCATTGAAAAAGAAGGTGGCTCCATCTGGGTAAAATCCCAGGTCGAACAAGGCACCACCTTCCGCTTCAAATGGCCTAAGAGGATGTTTTAAAAGCCAGTTATCCTGGTGACTGAAGTCTTGGCTATACCAAGAAGACCTGCCGACGCAGGTTACTGAACACCTTGATTGTATTGAGTCTGCGTCGGCAGACTTGATGAGTGTAGTCGCAGTTTTAACCGCCAGATACTTTTATAAAACACCCTCCAAGAATAGGTGACGTACTCCCGACACCGACGCTACGCATACGGTGCGGGCTTCTCCACCGGAAGTGTTCTACCACTGGTTACCGGGTTCGAGCTTTTTATAGTGAGGAAGACGCCCAGCCCCACTGTTGATATTGTTCTCCCGAAGGAGGTTTGCCTTTGAAATTCCCAATTCTGCGTTTTCCAGTAATCGTGTTCCGGCTGTGGGTGTCTGCACTGTCGCTTGGCAGGGAATGCCGTAGTAATGCCGTCTCTATTGTCGCGGCACGAAATTCAATTTTACCAAATTGGCGGTTCCTCGTCTCCCCTCTCCGCCGCCACGCAATTGCTGGGCATAACTTTGAGGGGGACTCGCAACCGCCCCGCTTTCATCCCGTCACTCGCCTTCGGCAGAGTGCGGGGCTTTTACGGAGAAGCTAAAAGGTTCAGTAATTCTGCTTCTGACAAAATCGGAATTCCTAGCGTCTGCGCCTTTTCCAATTTGGAACCTGCTTCTGCTCCCGCTACAACGTAATTGGTTTTTTTGCTCACAGAGTCAGTTACTTTGCCCCCTGCTTTTTGGATTAAGGCTTTGGCATCGTCGCGCTTGAGGGTAGGAAGGGTGCCTGTCAAGACGAAGATTTTGCCAGTGAGGGGGGTGGGGCGCGAGCTGTGGGCTGTGGGGGTAGAGTGGAAGGTGAGGCCAGCGGCTTTCAAGCGATCGATTAATTCGTAATTGGCAGGATTTTGAAACCATTGGTAGATAGACTCGGCGATGGTATGGCCGATACCATACACAGCAGCAATATTTTCCACCGTTGCCTGCATCAGGGCATCCACACTGGGAAAGGCTTCGGTAAGGACTTGAGCATTGACGCTGCCAACATGCCGAATTCCCAAACCATACAGAACTCGTGACCAGGGTTGCTGTTTGGAGTCGGCGATCGCTTTCACCAACTTTTCAGCAGACTTTTTGCCCATGCGTTCTAGAGTCATTAATTGTTCCACTGTAATGTCGTACAGATCTGCGATCGATTTCACTAATCCGGTATCGACAAGTTGCTGCACTAATTTTTCACCCAATCCATTAATGTCCATGGCATCCCGGGCAGCCCAATGCACCAACTCTGCCCGCACGATCGCAGGACAAGAGGCATTAATACAGCGAGTCACGGCTTCATCCTCTGGCTTGACCAGGGGTTGATGACACTCCGGACAGTGGGTGGGCATCTGATACGGCTCAGTGCCATCCGGACGCAACTCGTACAGCACACGTACTACCTCGGGAATGATTTCTCCCGCTTTGCGAATAATCACCGTATCCCCCACTCGGATATCCAGTTCGGCAATCCGATCGCGATTGTGCAAAGTTGCTCGTGATACTGTTGTGCCTGCCAGCCGTACCGGACGCATTTCCGCCAGCGGTGTTACTGCTCCTGTACGCCCTACATTCACACTGATTCGCTCCACCACTGTGGGGGCTTCCTCTGCCGGATACTTGAGCGCGATCGCCCAGCGGGGAAATTTCTGGGTAAAGCCCAACAGTTCCTGTAGCTTTAAGGAATTCAGCTTCACCACTACGCCATCTGTCATGTAGTGCAGTCGAGTCCGTTCAGTAGACCAGCGATCGCAGTAGGCAATCACCTCCTGCAAATTCTGGCACAGCGCCCCTTCTGGATTGACACGGAAGCCCAATTGTTTCAAGGTTTGGAGTACTTCCCATTGGGTGGTGGGATTTGGGATTTGGGCAGAGGAATTTTGAATTTTGAATTTTGAATTTTGAATTTCCGCCCCATCTCCCCGACCTTCCCTATCTTCTCCACCTGCCTGCTCCTCCAAGTGTAGGGCATAGGCAAAAAAATCCAACTTCCGCTTGGCGACAATCCTGGAATCCAGTTGTCGGAGGGTTCCTGCTGCGGCATTGCGGGGATTCGCAAACAGGGGTTCCCCAGACTGCTCCCGTTCCTGATTAATTTGCTCAAAGGATGACAGGGGCAGAAAGGCTTCGCCGCGCACTTCCACGATCGCTGGTGGATTTTCCACATTCAGTCGCAGAGGAATGGAGCGAATAGTTTTCACGTTCTGGGTAATGTCTTCTCCTTCCACCCCATCTCCACGAGTCGCCCCTCGAACCAGAAAACCATTTTCATAGGTCAGAGCCAGGGCAGAACCATCAATTTTGAGTTCACAGACGTAGGAAAAAGGAGAGTTTTGTGTTCTGTGTTCTGCGTTTTGGGTTGAAGATGCTTCTACCTGGGACCTGAAACCTGAAAGCTCCAAACTCCCCGCTTGAGGCGGGTCTTCTAACTGAGAACTCAAAAATGAGAACTCAGAACTCTTTAGCTGTCGTTTCCAGCGTTCTTCCCACCTGATCAGGTCTTCGTTGCTAAAGGCGTTCTCCAGGCTGTAAAGGGGAATGTTGTGCCGAACAGAGGTAAATTGGCTGGCGGGACGTTCGCCGACTCGTTGAGTAGGACTGTCAGGGGTAATTAGTTCCGGGTAGCGGGCTTCCAGGTCTACCAGTTCGTGATAAAGCTGGTCGTAGACAGCATCCTCCATAATTGGCTTGTCCAGGACATAGTAGGCATGGCTGGCTTTTTGCACCAATTGCCGCAATTCCTGAAGCCGCTGTAGGGTGGCGGTTGAGTGTTCCTGATCCTGATTCAGAAAGGAAAGCTGTTCTGCCGAATCCATTGGGTCAACGTTTGATGAAACTTTCCCCATAGTTTAGCGAGGTCGGAAGCTGGAAGCGAAAGGTTTTTGTCCCAAGTCGGAAAAGATCAGCTATCCTGCCAGGTAGTTGCCATAGAGTAAAGGTTCTCGGTTAGTGATGCGAGTTTGGTTAACCAGTTTTATTTTGCTGTTTGGGGTGGCGGAATTGTTTCAGTGGCTACGCGAGATTACCCTGCCCACGCCAATTTTCATCTTAGGTGGGGCATTGCTGGCGATCGCCTCCAACTACGACAAACTCTCCGATCTCCCCTGCCACCTGGACTACCAGGAACCCGATTCCCCACCCGAAATTCCTGCTGGTCAGACTCCCAAAGTAACTCTGTCAGTAACTCCCAAAGTTCATTCTGAACGCCCCATTTCCTTTGAAATCCGCAAACCTTTCAAACCAGGAAATTAGTAAATTAGTATCAAATGTTAACTATCCAGGAAATTAGTATCAAATGCTAACTATAGTTTCCAGAAAAACGACCACTAGATAGCAGATGAATGGGATCGCAAAACTTAGATTTGGGACTATTACCCAATCCCTAAATCCCCACTTCCCAACTTCTAATCTTGATTTGTTAAGAAAATATTGTATTTTAGCGAACAAAATTGAACTTTAATTACACAGGCTTGATTCCCACTCCAGTGATAGGTATGGTGTTAATTGAAGCTACCAAGCTTCCCTGGCAGATTAACAGCCAATGTTCAAAGTTAGTTAAGAGGTAAAAGCGCTGTTTCATCTAAATCTGTCTCGTCTAAACTACAGCAGCACCCAAAGCAAAATTTGATACTTCCTCAGCTATGAAGTAGGGAGTGTTGCAACTGAAGTACTGGAGTTAATCCGGGTAGCTGATCAGTTCGCCTCCAGATAGAATAAAAGCAAGAGAGGGGGTCACTCAGAGAGTAGAATCGTTGGGTGCTGTTGTAGTTTTAAACCTAAAAACTAGAGTGCAGAATGGCTATCATTGCGCTTAGAGCCTGGTATCTGGAGGAGTACGAGCCAATTAAGGAATTAGAAAAACGTCCCCATGATTTGCGTCTGAGCCGAAATAGTTTGCTGAAATCCGGGTTGCGCGCAGATTTTTTAGATGATAGTGAAGACGTGCTTAAATCGGCTTGGTTTCAGCGCTATTTAGAAGGGGAAAGTGTTGAATTTTATATTGAGGGAAGTGGTGGCTATGTGATTGCTAATATTGACCTTCGCAGTCACGAAATCTATTTCACCAAACAGGAAATTATGGCTGGTTTAGAGCCAGTGATTTTCTTCTGCTATCAAACTGAATTTCCGGAATCTGGTGAGATTTTGCAAGATGAGTTGACCGCAGCATTAGAAAAAATCAATGCTAAATCGCGCATTCCCATTTTTCTGAAACAATCCCATCGTTTGACGGATGGCCCAACCCGCCTGGATAGTGCACTGATGCGATCGATTCGGCAGAGTTTACTGTTCATTGCGGATACGACGGCGATCGCCCAGATTTCTGGCTCACCGACTCAGGTGTTGCCCAGTCCCACTGTCTGTGTGGAAGTTGGGTATGCCTTGCAGTGCAAACGCAAAGAGCAAATTTTGCTGACTCAAATGGAGCGGGATGACTTACCCGGACAGTTTCCGTTTGATCTGCCTGGTCAAAATCGGGTGTTATTTAAGGACAAAGCTCAACTTCGTAAGACTTTACTCCCTTTGCTACAAACTCAGCTGAAGCGGTTTAATTTGTTTAGTTGAGATAGTTTAACTGATACTTTTGCCCCGGCCCTGGGCAAAGTGATTTTATCTGGCATTCGTGCTAGATAATGACAACGTACACGCAAGAAGACAGGTTCTATGACTCAAGCGGCTGATAGAGCAACTGGAGAACAGCGGCGCAGCAAGTATGCCCGCACTCCGACCGAGTATGCAGTTCACCTGCTGATTGAAGGGGGGCATCGGGAAGAAGTTCGCTTCCCCACCATTCAAGAGTTTCAGAAGTGGTACAGCGGTGAGTTGATGCCTAAATCAACCTCTCACGACTTCATTACGGTGCCAATTAAGAACGTCCAGGGAGAATATATGGTGCTACGCCCCTCAAAGGTGATTGGCATTCGGGTAGAACCCGTCTTTAGCTCCAGTGTTGAACGGTTTTAACGGTTGAGATGGGTCGAATTGTGACGATCGCCTCCTCGCTTGCCCTGCTGGCAGCGGGTCTGATCAATGTACCAACGGGCAATAGTAAGGGGGCGCTGGAGAGGACGACTGAACGAGTATCCCAGGTGGCTCCTGCCAAGCCTGCACCTGCTCCTGTTCCGCCCCTGGTGCCTGCGCGATCGCCCATCTCCCTGCCCTCCGACACCCAGATCCTGGGTACTTCTGGTCAACGGGGCGATCGCAAAGTGCTATTGGCGGCGATCGACCATAGTTTGCGCTACCTGAGAACGGCAAGAGCAGCAGAGGATTATCGTCGCTATGCCATTCCTGGCATTACCCGCGATCGTGTGCGGCGCAGTCTGGAACGGTTCCGCCAGTTAGTCGTCCAAAGTAAATCCGCAGAGGCGTTACAGGCGGCGATCGAACGGGAATTTGTGTTCTACCAATCCACGGGGAAGGATGGTCAGGGAACGGTCGACTTTACAGGCTATTTTGAGCCAATTCACGAAGCCAGTCGGGTACGCACCAAGGAATTTTCCTATCCCATTTTTCGGATGCCACCTGATTTTGCCGCATGGCGCAAACCTCATCCCACCCGACAGCAACTGGAAGGATCAGATGGCCTGCAGTTCTCGAAAGGGCCACTGAAGGGATTGGAATTGGTGTGGTTGCGCGATCGCCTGGAAGCATTTTTGATTCAGGTGCAGGGATCGGCCCGCCTGCATTTGACCGATGGCAGCATGAAGACGATTGGCTATGCGGGCAATACGGATTACCCCTACGTCGGGATTGGACGGGAATTAGTGAAAGCAGGCAAAATTAAACCAGAAGAGTTAACCCTGCCTGCGGTGGTGCAATATTTCAAAGATCATCCTGATGAGTTGGATGTGTACTTACCGAAAAACCAGCGATTTGTCTTTTTTAAGCCCACCGGAGGGAGTCCCGCCACGGGCAGTTTGGGAGTGCCTGTCTTGCCTGAACGATCGATCGCAACCGATAAATCCCTATTTCCACCGGGGGCACTGGCTGTCATTCAAACTCAAATTCCAGTACAGACGGCTTCCGGAAAGTTAGAGCCACAACTGGCTACCCGTTACGTGCTAGATCAGGATACAGGTGGTGCGATTAAAGGCGCAGGACGAGTCGATGTTTTTATGGGAACGGGAACTCTGGCGGGCGATCGAGCAGGTTTAATCAATGCGCCTGGACAGCTTTACTACTTGTTATTGAAGTAGCGCTCTCATGGATGCGTCCCTTGGCCTGACACTGCAAATTATCCTGACGGTTGTGGCTGGGGTGGGGGCGCAGGTACTGGCCGAGTATGTCAATATACCCGCGATCGCGCTGCTGCTGCTGTTTGGGATTGTGCTTGGCCCCAGTGGTCTGAGTATCTTGCACCCAGATCGGTTGGGAGTCGGCTTGGATGTGTTGGTACCGCTGCTAGTCGCCATCATCCTGTTTGAAGGCGGATTTAATCTCCAGTTGCGGGATCTGGGGCAGGTGTCTGGGAGCCTGCGAAATTTAGTGACGGTGGGTACACTGATCACGCTCCTGGGTGGGGGAATGGCAGCTCACTGGCTGAGTGAGTTTCCCTGGTCAATTTCTTTTCTGTATGCTTCCCTGGTGGTTGTGACGGGGCCAACGGTGATTAATCCTTTGTTGAAACAGGTAAAGGTCGATCGCCGGGTGACGACTTTGCTGGAAGGGGAAGGGGTGCTGATCGATCCCGTTGGGGCCATTCTGGCTGTCGTCGTTCTGAATATTTTGATTAACGGGGATGCCGAGCCGATCGAGATTGCCGGCGGGTTAGTCAGTCGTTTGGGAATTGGGAGTGTTATTGGGATTGTGGGGGGATGGCTGATTGGTCAAATTTTGAAGCGTGCCCAATTTATCTCTGATGACCTCAAAAGTCTGGTAGTGCTGGCTGGGCAATGGGGCTGGTTTGGGTTAGCGCAGTCCTTGCAGAGTGAGTCGGGTTTGATGGCTGCCGTCGCTGCTGGCATTGTCCTGAGAGCTTCCTCACTGCCCGAAGAACGATTGCTCAAACGCTTTAAAGGCCAACTCTCGACCTTGGCGGTTTCTGTCTTGTTTATTTTACTGGCAGCCGATCTATCGATTCCAGGGGTGATGGCGTTGGGATGGGGCGGGGTACTGACCGTTTTGACTCTGATGTTTGTGGTGCGTCCAATCAACATTTGGATTTGTACCTGGAATAGTGGCCTGAGTTTGCGGCAGAAACTATTTCTGTCCTGGGTGGCTCCGCGCGGAATTGTGTCAGCATCTGTGGCTTCTTTGTTTGCAATTTCCCTAACTCAGCGCGGCGTCAATGGCGGTGACTCGATTAAGGCGCTGGTCTTTCTGACGATTATCCTGACGGTTTTTGTGCAGGCACTGACGGCTCAGGGGGTCGCCAATTTGTTAAACATCACGTCTCAAGCGGCCAAGGGTGCCGTAATTGTTGGCTGTAATCCCCTTAGTTTGCTGATTGCTCGGCTATTGCTTGAAAAAGGGGAAGCGGTGGTGTTACTGGACACGGCTCTCGAAGCAAAAGAGCAGGCGGCAGCGGAGAAGATCCCAATTTTTATCAGTAGTGCCTTAGATACGGATGTGTTGGAGCGAGCTGGACTGGCCGCCAAGGGTACGTTTCTGGCGATGACCAGTAATGGGGAAGTGAATTTAGTGGTGGCGCAACGAGCCGAGGAGGAATTTGGCCCTCCCCAAGTGCTGGCGATTTTCCCACGCGACCCTGAAGTGAATAATACCAGTCCCAATCCTAAAATTAAGCAAGCGTTTGTGGCCCAAATTCCGATCAAAACCTGGAGCCAGTACATTACCGATGGTTCTGTGAAGTTAGGCGAACTCGATTTCACAGAAGAACGACTGGAAATGCAACAAACTTACCTGCAAAAACTGATTGAGGAGGGTTCGTTAGTCCCCCTGTTGGTAGAGCGGGGCGATCGCTTACAAATCGTCTCAGCCGAAGAAACCTGGCAGGTGGGCGATCGCTTAATCTACCTGCTGCATGATCCCCGACCGGAATTGTTGAAACTTCTGTCGGGTGCCACTCAAACCCGGTTAACCCCTGAAAAGTTGCCAGAAGTGGAGAAGGCGACCGTTCCCGCGATCGCAGTAACAGTAGACAGTGAACAGGGGAAAGGAGAGAGTGAAATGGGTGAAACGGATGAAGAAGTGAAGGGAGAGGAGAGAGACAATGAGGGAGATGAGGAGGATAGGGCAGATAAGAATGGGTAAGTATCCGGCGGTTAAAACCGCGACTACACTCCCCCAGTCTGCTGACGCAGACTCAATACAATCAAGATTTTCAGTAACCTGCGTCGGCAGGTTTTCTGCGTATACCCACGACTTCAGTCGTCAGGGTGACTGTCCATCCTCCCCAGACCTCCATTACCCCATCACCTCTTTACCTCTCCGCCTGCGGCTACTGTCCGAATGGATCCCTGACTCAGTTGGTCAGCAGGCAGGGTTCGTACCAGATCGACTCGCAGGTCTGCCTGAGAAATGGATTGGGCATAGCTGGCAGAGAGATAGGCACGGAATGAGGGGTGTTGAGCAATATAGGTTTTGAAGAAGGCCAGGGTAAGGGCTTTGGTATAGCGCTGGGCAGCAGCGGGGTCAGGCCCAATGACTTCTGGAGGAATGTTGAGACTGGTGGTGCTGGAGTTCGGGCTACTGGCAGGTTTGCTGTTGTTACTGCTGTTGTTCGGGGCGGGTACATCGCCAATCACTGAGAAGTGGGTTCCCGGATCGATTTGCACCAGATACTTATCCAGGGTGGTGAGCCAGGTAAAGGGTTGGACTTGTTCAAACAGGGCGGGGGTAACAGTATCAGAACTGCCAGCCACAATCATGGTAGGGATTTGAATCGCACTCAGGCTGGTTTTTCCCAGGACAGCACTGGTAATGGGATTAAGGGCGATCGCCGCTTGAATGCGAGGATCGCGAAAATCTGACCGGGTTTGGCCGGAATGCTGTAACTGCAATGCCCGACATTGTAGCAACAGGGAAATATTGAACGTATTTTCCAAATTCGTACAACTGGCCTGTAACTCTGGAAAATTAATCGCTGCACCCGCCAAAGCCAGAGCTGTGTAGCCGCCAAAGGATTGGCCAATCACCCCCACTTGCTGGAGATTGAAACTTTGATAGGTCGGGTTGGTGCGAGATTGCTCTTCCAGATAATTCAACAAGTAGGTAATATCCAGAGGGCGATTGGCAAACTCACCCGGTTCTGATACTTCACTAGCATTTCCCTGTAACAGGGCTTCCATGTACTTACTGTCGCTGCCGGGATGTTCCGGAACCAACACCACAAAGCCATGAGAAGCCAGATGGCTTGCCAGGTAAGCAAAAGAATCGCGGTCTGACCCCAACCCGTGAGAGATAACGACGACGGGAAGAGAACGAGGCGCAGCAGCCTTTTCCAGGAGGGGAGTATAGATATCAACTTTGTAAATCCGGCCTTTTAGTAGATCTCTGGCAGAGGCGGGTAGGGCTGGCGTTGAGGGAGTGGCAATGCCGCGATCGGGGTCGTTCAGGGTAATCGTCTGTTTCTGAAACCTGAAGGGGCCACTTCTCCTTAGATCCATCAGGTTGGAACTTGGGGGAGGGGTAGTCACCTGTTCTTCTGATGCCACCTGAATAATTACTTGTGTGGCCTGTTTCGTTTTATTAATTAGCTGTTCCGCCTCCCTCACTACTTTTAGGCTGCGTTCTACATCGATCCGAATTCCTCTGGCTGGAAATCGGCGCAAAAAATTCAGTAAGGTTAATCCTTCTGGATCCCTGGCTGCCAGAATTAAAGCGGCACGAATCGCCTGATACCCAGAGATGCGGGATTCCGGCCGAATCACCTGGCCTAACCGCTTTAAAGCCACTTCTCCCTGCGGAGAATAGAGAAACTGGGCAACGGTAACAGGATTAACGTCTGCTTTGGCCTGCAGTGCTGTGCGCAAGTTCTCCAGGACTTTTGGATCAGCATACTGAGCATAAACGGCCAGATCCTCATCCATCACTCCTCGTTGGGCGTAATCTTCCAACGCCTTGACTGAAATTGATCGCTCCAGAATGTTATAGGCCACATAAATGCGCTCGGCCGCATAACTGGTGGGTGCAATCGCGATCGCCCCCAAACTACTCAAACCAGCCAGTAATAGTCCCCGTCCAAGGGAGCGGGAGCGATCGCCAAAGGAACTCAGAAAGTGGGTTTGCCAACGAGGAAAAATGTTAGAGACGTAGGAGCTTAAGGCCGTCATGATGTAAAAAAATCAGCAAACAAGGATGATGAAAAACACCTCATCCCAGCATCGTTTGATACCTGCTCTGCCACTATAGCAACTCTTTTTAAGCAAGACAGAAGGCATAAGAACCGGGTTAAGGCTGTCCTGTCCTTATTTCTGCGTGCCCGCTGGCTTCATCATTTGCTCAATTTTTTTCTGGAGAGTAGGGGTTTTCTGGACGGCTTCCAGAATTTGGATGAAGCGAGGTACCTCTAATCCTTCGGATTGAACCGCGTTGCCCATTTTAGCCTGGGTGTCTTTCTGAATTTGCACTAATTGGGCCAGGGCGCGATCGTATTTCTGCTGTTCGTCGTTAGAAATTTGAGTAGGCTTTGCTTGCGGGTCTTGCTTAGAAACGTAAATTTCCCTGAATCGGTCAACTTTCATGCCTTCCTTTTCAATAGCCTGAACCACCAGCGTATTCCGCTCTTTCGAGATAGAATCCAATTTCCTGGCAATGCCGACAAATTTTTGTAGTTCCTCGTCGCTGACAGATGGTTGAGAAGCTCCTGGAGCGGCTGGTTTTTGGGAAGTTCCCGGAGTTGATGGAGCAGGTGCGGAATTTTGGGCCTGGGCTGGCAGGTTGCCAACTGCCAACGCAAAAACCAGGGAACCAATAGCCAGAATGTTTTTGAGCATCAGAAAGTCCTTTGTATGACATTAGGGCCTTAAGCAATACCGACTAGTGTATCGAATCATGTTGGAAAATGCTTGAAGGGAGAGAAGGGAGAAGACGAAGAGATAGAGAACGACGGAGGAGAGAAGGGAAAAAGAAAAGAGAGGCAAAATTCAAGATGTATTATTACCTTGGCGGCTGAAGTTGTGGGTATACGCAGAAAACCTGCCGACGCAGGTTACTGAAAACCTTGATTGTATTGAGTCTGCGTCGGCAGACTGGGTGAGTGTAGTTGCGGCTTTAACCGTCGGATACTTTTTAAACACCCTCTTAGAATCCAGGATGAACAACGAATTTTTTGCAATCATTAATTTTTTCGCAATTTTTAATATAAATAATATAAAGTATTTTGAATTTGCAGCAGGTCTGCGAAAAATATAAATGATTATTAACTTGCGTATACAAGAGAGTAGATTTCCAAAAAACCGATTTTCCCTAATGATGCATCTATCCCAGGTAAGGAATGATAGGTAATGTGTTTTTTTCCTAACCCTGGACGGCTGCATGAACATGGCTGATTGGATTGTTGTAGAAACAACAGAAGGTGAATTTAATCCAACCCAACTTCACCATAAAGAGACTGTTTTTACGCTTAGTAACGGATATTTGGGAACTCGTGGCACGTTTGAAGAAGGGTATCCAGGAAGTTGCCCAGCAACATTGATTAATGGGGTATACGATAGCGCTCCTGTTGTGATGACGGAGTTAGCCAATTGTCCAGACTGGTTATCGCTGACGCTTCGGTTTGGTCGCTATGAGTCTACAGGGATGCTGAAGTGGGAACGCTTTCGTCTGGATAAGGGGGATGTGCTGCATTACCAGCGATGGCTGAATCTACACCGGGGTTTGTTAAGTTGTTCCGTGCGTTGGCGGAGTCCCGGTGGTCAGATATTAACCCTCCGGTTTGAGCGGTTTGTCAGCCTGGCAGATCAGCATACAGTGGCGCTGCGGTGCCAGATTGAGTCGGAAAATTTTACTGGCCCGGTAGAGGTTCATGCTGGTTTGAATGGTTACCCGGATAATCAGAGGTTGATGCACTGGGAGCAGGTTGAAGCAGGGGCAGACCAGGATATCTGGTTGGCAATTCGGAGTCGCACATCGAAGTTAGATTTGGGAATGGCGGCAAAAGTGGCGATCGCAGCAGCAACTCCCGTGCACAATGGCAATGGGATTCCACGGCTATACGGCTCTAATTGCCAACTTTGAGATGACCTTTGGACAAACGGTGACGATCGAAAAGCTGGTAACGGTATTTACCTCCCGTGAAATCAGAAATCCCCTGCAACGGGCACAGCAACATTTAGCGTCTCTACCTGATTATATGATTTTACTGGCTGCCCATGAAGCTCAATGGGCTATGCTCTGGCAAAGCAGTGACATTGTGGTAGAGGGAGATTGTACAGCGCAACTGGCACTCTGGTATAACCTGTTCCAGTTGCTGTCGGCGGCTCCCCGGTAGGACGATCGGGTTAGTATTCCAGCCAAGGCGCTGTCTGGCTTTGCCTATCGCGGACATATCTTCTGGGATACGGAAATCTTTATCTTGCCTTTCCTGATTTATACCCAGCCTGCTCTGGCCCGAAATTTGTTGATGTATCGTTATCATACCCTGGCGGGTGCCCGTCGGAAGGCCCAGACCCAGGGGTATGAAGGGGCAATGTACGTCTGGGAAAGTGCCGATACGGGGGATGAGGTAACTCCCAGTTGGGTTCCCCACGCTCACGATCCGAAGGAACTGGTGCGGATCTGGTGCGGCGAGATTGAGTTACATATCAGTGTTGATGTGGCTTATGTCGCTTATCAGTACTGGCAGGCAACCGGGGATGATGAGTGGATGCGTTGTTACGGGGCGGAAATGATTCTGGATACGGCGGTCTTCTGTGGGAGCCGAGTGGAGTGGAATCCCTTGGCCGATCGCTATGAAATCCGGCATGTGATCGGATCAGATGAATACCACGAGCGGGTAGACAATAATGCGTTTACTAATCGGATGATGCAGTGGCATCTACAAACGGCGCTCAGGGTGTGGGATTGGCTGGGGGCTGTAGATACAGAAAAAGCTGCGGATCTGCAAGAACGGTTGGTACTGACTGACTCCCGATTTACACACTGGATGGAGGTAATCGGTAAACTCTGGGTGCCTCAAGATCCGAAAAGCGGACTGATCGAGTAGTTTGAAGGATTTTTTGCCCTGCCGGATATCAATCTGGAGGAATATGAACCCCGACTGCGATCAATGCAGGTGCTGCTAGGAATTGAAGGAGCAAACCAGCGGCAGGTTTTGAAGCAAGCAGATGCGTTAATGCTGTTCTATTTGCTGCGGCAGGGAGCGTTTGTGGATACTCCTATCCTGGATAGGACGATCGAGTTTTTCAATCTGGATTCACCTGCGGCTCCAGGGGTATCTCACCTGGAAGCCTTGCAACTTAACTGGGATTATTACAACCCGCGCACGGATCACGCCTATGGCTCTTTCCTCGGCCCTGCGATTCATGCGATTTTGGCCTGTCAGCTAGGCAAGGTGGATGAAGCTTACGAGCACTTTATGCGATCAGCACTGGTGGATCTGGCAGATGTGCGCAGTAATGCGGCGGAAGGCATCCATGCGGCTTCAGCAGGAGGAGTCTGGCAGGCAGTGGTATTTGGCTTTGCGGGAATTCGCCTGACAGCCAATGGCCCGATCTCCTCTCCTCATCTGCCCATAGGTTGGACACGGCTGAAGTTTCAGTTGCAATGGCAGGGCCGAACCTACGACTTTGATTTGCAACCAGCAGAGAAGACAGACAAACGCCGGAAAGCTCCCACGGTTCAGGCCGTTATTTTTGATCTGGATGGCGTAATTACGGATACTTCCGAATTTCACTATCAGGCATGGCAGCGGTTGGCAGATGAGGAAGGGTTGCCCTTCGATCGCACCTTGAATGACTCTTTACGGGGCATCTCTCGTCGAGAGTCCCTGTTATGCTTGCTGAATGGGCGAACTGTGACGGAGGCCAAGTTTCGGGCGATGATGGATCGGAAAAATGGCTATTACCTGGAGCTGATTCGCACTATCACCCCCGCCCACTTACTGCCGGGCGTTGCAGAGCTATTGGCAGATTTAAAGGCAGCGGGAATTAAAATTGCCCTGGGCTCTTCCAGCAAAAATGCTCCCGAAGTTCTGGAACGCCTGGGAATTGCTCATCTGATGGATGCGATCGCCGACGGTAACAGTGTCACGCAGTCTAAACCCGCCCCTGATGTCTTTCTACACGCGGCTCACCAGTTGGGGATTGCCCCAGAACAGTGTTTGGTGATCGAGGATGCAACATCTGGGATTGAAGGGGCAATCCGGGCTGGCATGAAATCTATTGGTCTGGGGCCAGCGGAACGGATGCAAGAGGCGCAACTAGTACTGCCAAGTCTGGATGGTATGCGTTGGGCCGATATTCTGGATCAATTAAACCAACAGACAAAGCGATCGGGGGCAGCCCTCACCATTCAACGCTTGCTGCAAGATAAGAGAAGGGGGATTGAAAGTGAAGAGCTAAGAATGAAGAGTTGAGAATGAGGAGTGAAGAATTGGCAGTAGAATTGATTTCTAACATTCCCTGATCCTTCGTCAAGTCTGTATAAAAGATTGATCTGAAATGGTGAATTGTTAATCATCACTTTTCACTTGCAACTTTTAATTCTTCACGTCAAACTCTCAACCTTTCCCCTCTTTACGATAGTGTTTATGTTTAGTTGTGTTGTTCCTATAGATTCTGTGACAGGTCATGTTGATGAAGAAGCGATCGCTTTCGGTACTTCAGAGGCCGAAGCTGTCAAGGCAGCGGTTGCCTTATTGGTAGACCATTACGGCTGTGCTGAGGGACAGGCCGAGGGATTAGTCCAAAAGGCACGGATTGAACCAGTTTCAATCTGGTGTACTGCACCAGATGGTCAGTCCGCATGAGGGTTGTAGCTTATCTCTATCAGGATCCATTGCTAGAAGCAGTTGCTGCCCCAGTGAACTGGCCTGTGAAGGTGGCTCAGGTGTATCAGGATCTGGCGATGGCTGCCTCTCCGACTCCGGCTAAGCGGAAGTCTGCTAAACAAGCGACTGCAATGGAAAAGCGATTGCCGGAGAATCGTCCTCTGGAAAAGCGACCTCAGTGGCAGCAATTGTTGCAGGACTGCGATGCAGCAGCACCGGATTTTGTGCTGGTACGACAATTGGAAGACCTGGGGGATTCGGTGCAGGAGGTGAGCGATCGCCTGAGGGAACTGGAGTCGCGGGGAATTCCTCTGATGACGCTGGAGGAGTTGGAACGTTCGGGCTTTGATCCATCAGCATTAGTAGCAGAGGACTCACGGGCTGAAATGTTACAGCGATTGCAGGAGATGCAGCAAAGTCAGCGCAGTCGCCGGATTCGCCAGGGTCATGCTCGTAATCGGGTGAAAGCGTTGCCACCACCAGGGAAAGCACCCTATGGATACCGTCGCAATAAGACCGGATATGTGGTCGATCGCAGTACGGCTCCAGTGGTTAAAGATTTTTTTGAACAGTTTTTGTTATATGGCTCGATTCGAGGAGCGGTTCGTTATCTGGCAAAGCGGTACAACAAGAAGGTGTCTGCTTCTACAGGACTGCGCTGGTTGACAAATCCGGTCTATCGCGGGGATCTGGAATACCAGGACGGCAAGATTATTCGGAATACCCATCCAGCGATCATTTCACGGGATGAAGCCGCTCAGGTCGATCGCCTGCTGAAACGTAACCGTCGGATTGCCCCGCGTGCGGCCAGCGCCCCTCGCTCTCTGGCAGGATTGGTGGTCTGTGGGGAGTGTCAGTCTTCAATGACAGTGACTCGAGTGACGACTCACAATCGGCAACAGGAATATCTGTATCTGCGTCCGAGAAATTGTGCCAGGCAACCAAAGTGCAATGCCATTCCCTACGATGAGGTGCTGCAAGCTACGATCGAACGCATTTGTGAAGACCTGCCCCGTGCGGTCTCTGGGGTGGAGTTACCCGATATGACGCAGATAAAACAGGGCATGGTGGGAGCGATCGCAACGAAACAGGCAGCCCTGGATCAACTTCCAGATCTGGTGGCTAGCGAGGTGCTGGATCAGGACACGGCTGATTTGCGAGCTTACAAACTGCGCACAGAAATGGCAGACCTGGAAGACAAATTGGCTCAGTTGCCACCCGTAGATTTAAAGGCGACTGCCCAAACCGTTTCTATTCCCCAATTTTGGTTCGACCTTTCGGAGCCAGAACGTCGCTTCTACTTTCGGGAATTCATTCGCCAAATTCAACTTGTACGATACGAACAGGATTGGGAGTTAAAGCTACTCTTTTTCTTCAGTTTGTAGTGTTATCAGGTTATCGGGTGGGTTGCCAGATATATCGCCCGCTTTTACCGATGTACCCAGCGTTGCCTCCGGTGTAAACCAGAGCTAACCCGTTGGTGAAGTTGAGGGCGTAATCGAGTTGGGCCGCAATCATGAATTGACCAGTTTGATTAATAAAACCAAATTTGTCGTCGAGCTTGACTACGGCCAGTCCTTCAGAAAAGCGATCGCTGGTTGCAAATCTGGCAGGAATGATCAGCTTACCTGTTTTGTCAATGTAGCCCCATTTTCCGCTTTTTTAACGGCTGCCAGTCCTTCAGAAAATTCTCGAATTTCCTCAAATTCGGGGGCGATCGCAACTTTACCTGTCTTGTCAATGTATCCCCACTGTTGATTGACCTGAAATCCGGCCAATCCTTTTCGGAAGTCCCAATTACCTGCCAGCCGATCGCCTGTTAATTGGGGTTGAATGACGAATTGACCAGTTTTGTCAATGTAACCCCATCGCTTGTTGATCTGAACTGGTGCTAACCCTTCTGAGAAGGAGAGGGCGTAATCATATTGGGGAGGAATGGCGAATCGACCACTTTTGTTGATGTACCCATATTTATTATTCATCTTAACAGCAGCCAATCCCTCCTTGAAAGCAAGAGCATCTTCAAACCGAGGTGCAATAATTAACTTACCCGTACGATCGATATATCCATATTGATTTCCCAATACAACTAATGCCAAACCATCAGAAAACGCGAAGGCAAGTCTGAATTGAGATGAAATTACCTTTTTTCCAGTTTCATCAATGTACCCATACCTATCATTCTCTTTGAACTGGGCACGTCCATCCACAAAATTCCAAACTAATTCAAACTGAGGAAGAATGATGATCGTCCCCGTGTGATCTATAAACCCAAACCTGCCATCCTGTATGATGCGAAATAGGCGATTTTGTTGAAACTTAGAAGGAGATTGTAAGGTTGGATGTATGCTAGTGGGTGAATTTGTCATTTGAGCAAATAGAGAGTGCCCGCCAGAGGCTTCAAACACGACGAATAATCCTAAGGCCGTTATGGCTACTATTGAGCACTGCATCGAGGATGGCTGAATCATAGAAGTCTTGATAATAACTGAGAATAGGAAGTGGGATGAAAAAGATGATTTGTGCTCCATTTCCTATTCCCCACTTCCTATTTCCTGTTCCTGTTCTTATGCGCTGATCGTCGGTTTATAGGACAATTCCCGCACTTTCACCATAGTAGCCACTAACCGATCCATCTCTTCGTAGGTATGCAGTGCATTGACGGTAATACGGATGCGGGGTTTGGCGATAAACCAGATGGGAGAAACCCAGATGCCGTAATCCAAAAGTTCCCTGGCAAAAGCTTTGGGATTCAGTCCTGAAGGCAGGATGACAGGCACCACATTGGTTTCACCAATCGCGGTAAAGTCATGGGCCGCCAACCGCGATCGCAGGTAACGAGTGTTTTCTTGCAGACGGGTGACGATTTCTGGCCTCTGTTGCACCAGGCGAATACTTTGCAAAGCAGCGGCAGTCAAGGGGGGAGCCAGCGAGCAGGTGCCGATTGAGGTGGGAGAAACGTTGAGCAGGGGTTTCAGTTCTGCGACGTGACTGCTGATTGCCGCTCCCACAGAGGCTCCAAATTTGGAGAAAGTGGTCATGATCAGGGGAGCAATTCCCCGATTGATCGCATCCTGGGGAGTCAAACCATAATACTCATAAATACCGCGCCCCGTTGCCCCGATCGCGCCTGTGGCATGGGCTTCATCCATTAGCAACACACTGTCTGGATAGTTGGATAGAATTTCGATCATGTCGGGCAGGGGAGCTAGGTCGCCGTCCATCGAAAATACGGCATCAGACACCACCATGATGCGATCGTCCGGCTTGGCATAGCGCTTTAGCTTGCGGGCAAAATCTTCCATGTTGCAGTGCCGATAGGCTTTCACCCGCACGCGAGGACTGTGACCAAACATCTTGCCTGAGCGGGTTCCGGCATTGGTCAAGGCAGACACAATACAGCCGTGGTTCAGCACATCCGTCATAATCAGGGTTTCGCGAGTATGCTGAAATCCCGGTACCGGAATGGCCAGATGACAAAAGGCGTCCATCAGCGCCTGCATCGCCATCCAGGCATTGAGGAACAGTTGCGTGTGGGGCAGATGTTTGAATTGAGAGATTTCATCCTCCAGTTGCCGATGCAAATCAATCCGGCCACTGAGCACTGAGGTGGAACTATTAGAGGTACCGTACTGCAGAATCGAGTCGATCGCCGCCTGCTTCACCGACTCCTCCTGGCTCAACCCCAGCACATCGTTGGTGCAAAACGTTAGCACCACCCGACGTTTGCCCGTTTCTGCTTCCTCAATTTCTACCACATTGCCATGTTTGCGGTGGCAGATGTATTCATCGGGATCCAGCCCGCTTTGATACCAGCGCTGAACGTATTCCTTAACAACTTGCACAATTAAACTCCTCTCACCTTCCTAGAAAGCCTATCGCTTCTAGCTCAACAGTATAGATTGCCATGTCAATCCTTACTAGGCAGAATTGACTGCCAGCAAGGCCAAATTCTGCAGGAAGTCAGACGATCGGATCTCACCAATCTATCAGCTTTAATTGTGCATCCGTGGTTTTCCTGTATTAATTGGCTCTTAAGTAATTGGTTAAAAGGGGAAGGATTAATCAGAGGGGGTTCTCTCAGTAGCAGAAACGGGCTTTGGGGGGCTTTTGTGCTCCCTGGTTGCTGGGGAACTGCCGCCTTGCTCAACCTGTTTATATTGCCGCGTCATTAACCGCTGCAGAGCGATAATAGCTGGGTTAACTTCCACATAGCGTTGCCCTGGATGGGTCAGGTGAGTGCGTTGTTCACTCTCCACCATTTCTTTGTCTTGATTGATAAACCGCAGCAGGACAAATCGATTTAAGAGCCATTGCAAGCCTGGCTGGAGCCATCGCAGCAGGAAGGGAGGCAATCTGACTTTGAAGAAAAACAGGGTATAGGAGCGACTGTCAGTCAGGCCGATCGGTAGCCGCATCAGATAAAGTGCCGAAATTCCCGGCATGTGAGTGCGGTAATGGGGATAGCGATATTCAATGCGGATGGAGCGGGTCGTGGGCTGGTGAGAGCGATCGCTTAATCCCAACCAGCTTGCCAGACGACCTTGATAGGAGACTCGATACTCCGCCCGGACTGAGGTTTCGGTTTCTTGCAAGCTGATCAATACCGGGTTAAACCAGCCCTGTAACCCCTGATGCAAAATGCCATGAAAGACATCCATTGTATTTTCATTGCAAATTGTAAAATGGGCCTGGAAACAGACAGAGACAGGCACCATTAACCAGCCCGGTTCAGAAAATTCGGGAATCTCAGGAAGCTGGCGATCGTCTGCCAATGATGGGTCGCCCGGAAATACCCAGATCAGCCCATATTTTTCCTGCACAGGATAGGTGCGAACTTGAACACAGGGCAACTTTTGCTGGGGGGGCCAGTAGGGAATCCGAACGCATTCACCCTGGCCATTAAATTCCCAGCCATGATAGCGGCACATCAGATGGTTGCCAGTCACTTTGCCGCGATGCAGTTCCACACCCCGATGGGGACAGCGATCGCAGAGGGCATGAAGTTGGCCACTGGTGTCACGATAAAGGGCGATCTCCTGTTGCCAGAGGGTAACGTAGATGACCTGATTCGGCTTTACATCCCTAACCCAGCCTACGGCATACCAGTGGTTGGGGTTAATTCCAATCTGCCGGATGTCTGCCCGTACAGTGTGACCCGTGAGAGTCGTTGCCAGTTCCATCCCGTGTGCTGATGCCTTGCATCCAGAGAACAACAAAGAGCCTAACTAGGCGGCATCATATCACTGAAACCCTTCGTTCAAAACGCTGCAGAGTAAAATTGCTGTGCTTCCCGGTTTTGTGAATTGGAGTGCCATTCATGCTCATGCAGGTAATTCTGCCGCTTAGCCTGGATATTCTTGAGATGCTTTTTGACCGTATCCAGGGCGATATAGAGTTCTTCGGCAATCTGTTTCCGGTTGCACCCATCGCGCCGCCGGATCCAAACCTGGGTTTCCCGCTGCGTCAGTCCCCAGGATTGGGCTTCTGCGATCGCCAATCCCTGAACCGCTTGATTTTGATCTTGCAGACGCACCAGCAGACAGGGACACTGAAAAGCCTCGAAGCTTAGCCATTGCGCCCGGATTCGCAGTTTAGTAGTCTCACACTCTACTTCGGACTCTACCACCACCGATTGATCTGGGTATAACGTGCGGCTACCCATCAGGGCTTCACAAACTTGCCAGATTTCCTGGGGAATGGTGCGGTTTTTTTCCAGTTAACTGTTGACAAAGCTGAACTGCCATCTGATTCGCATACTTCTGCTCTTTTTGCTCTGTTAATACTAAAATGCCATCCACAAAACTCTCAAGAACAGCTTGTAGAAACTCAAGGGGGTTATTTGAAGTGTTCATAATCGTGTAGAAAGGAGCTTTTCGTGTATTACTTGGTACTACACAGACGGGTTTGATCATTACCGGAGCTTCTCAAAAAGAAACTCGACTCATTCGTCTTAAAGGGCTCAATCTACCTAAATCCGTCGCAGT
>NZ_JBRAGO010000006.1:29154-80274 GCF_052746595.1 Leptodesmis sp. | reverse complement strand
GAACGGGGAATCTCCTGCTATACGCGAAGCGTTAGCGGGATGAGCGTCAAACAAACAGGCAGAGCCTTTCCAGTTACCTTTCAAGCATACTTATTTATTCTCCCCAGCGATCGGAACTACTTCTAACAACACATCCTTGAGAGTGGCCAGTAAATCATCACCCAGGCTGATCAGAGTGTCGCTACCGCTGATCTTGTAGGTGAGTTGTGGGGCGGGGGTGGTGCCGGAAGCTGTTAAACCCACTCCTTGACGAATGGCATCATCATCAGTGAAACCGTAGATCGCGACGGAGCCTGTTCCCGCATTTAAGGTAAAGCGATTTTCACCGCTACCTACGTACACCACATCATTGCCGAGGCCAGCATCGATCATATTCTTGCCGGAACCCGCGATGATGCGATCGTCCCCTGCACCTGACACAATTACATTATCGCCATCTCCAGCAAAAATCAGGTCTTTTCCAGATCCAGTGCTGATGTAATCCGCGCCTGCACCTGTGTAAATGGTGTTGTCGCCTGCGCCCGCGAAAATGGTATTGTCGCCTGCTCCAGCCGCAATCACATCATTGCCAAAGCTGGCGTAGATTAAATCATCTCCTGCACCAGAGTAGACCGTGTTATTCCCCCGGTTAGCAAAGATATAATAGCCCTGGCCGACATAGCTGCTCAAAACCTCAGAGCCAGCCCCCTGATAGTAAACGGGCACCGGACGGTTGCTGTGATTGCCCCAGCCATATTTCACCGTCGGATTGGATCCCCAGAACTGCCCAGCTAAGTCAGGAGTCAGGGCGCTGGTCATCGCTTCCGCCCCTGCAGTCCGCAGCAAGGAGGGATAGTTCGGGTTGAGGGTGAGATAGTGATTGTGGTCTGCCGTCACAATCAGGAGATTTTCTTCCCAACCGCCATTGTTATTAATCCAGTCAATGACCGCGCCAATAGTCTTATCAAAGTCCAGGACGGTGCCGATCAAATTGTCCAGGTTGTTGTCGTGCGCTGCCCAGTCAATGTCTTCCCCTTCAATCATCAGCCAGAAGCCATCCGGATCCTTACCCAGGGTAGACAGCGCAGCTAACGACAGATCTTTTAAGGTGGGATTTTCATTGACTTTTCTGGCGATGAAGCTGGCGTCAGTTTCTCCGGGGAGCAGAGGCCGCTGGGTATCAGGCTTCAATCCCTGGCTGCTGAACAAACTGAACATATCCAGACCGGTAGTACTGTAATCGCCATTGGCCAAGCTGACCGGTAAGTTGCCGTTTTGGCCTCTGGCTCCATACAGCCCGACGAGACGATCGCCCGCATTCGGATCCAGATTCGCAGCGGTTTCTGCTAAAATTCGAGCCGCATCGGGGCCACGTTCCAGGAAAGTGTAGCCATAACGGTTATCGGTTGGGTTACTGCGCAAATACTCATAGATATCTTTGGTAATGAATTCAAAGATCGAAGGCGGTTCAACCCCGGCAGGTAAGGGGGTTTGTGTATTGGAGAGCGGATGTCCCCCACCCAACAGCACCGTCGGTTGATAAATCCGTAATTCCTGCTGCAGGATGCTGTCCAGGTTGGGAAATTCGCTGTCATATTTGGCGCGGCGGTTAACAGCAGCGGCGGCTCCCGGAGTGGCGTGATCAATGGGACTAGAACTGACCAATCCCGTTGATTTCCCATTCAGTGCCGCTGTTACCATAATGGTTTCCAGGGGTTGTTCATAGATGTCTACCCCGATTGCATTGTTGTGGCTTTTCACCCCGGTATACAGCGTAGTTGCGGTATTCGCAGAGTCAGGATAGCTGAATTTAATATACTCTTTGTCAAATTCGGGTAGAATCGGCCCGCCATAGTAAGCCGCTTGCAGGGCACCACTCCGCCACGCAGCGGATCATATCTGACTAAGTTGTCCACGGCTCCACTAGCGACGGTTGCGCCACCTGTTGCGGTATTACCGGGATTAAAGGTTGGGTTAAATTGAAAGTCTGCTCTCAAGGGACTGGCCGCTGTGACTGGCTCAGATCCAGTTAATGCCGAGTTACCGTTGCTAAAGACTCCGTTACTGCCTGCTACCGTCGTTCCATAGGTGGTAACCAGACTGCTACTGGAGAGTTTTTGAAAGTTAAGGGTATCGCCAAAGCCGGAGGTATAAAAATCACTTAAGGTATTGCCAGCACTGCCTGCCTGAATTTATTGGTAGATCGCTGTTGCACGGGCCATTTCCCAGCCCAGCCCATCGCCAATCATAAGAATGACGTTTTTAGCCATGATGCGCTTGTTTTCCCGGTGAATATAGCGTTTTGCTACAAGGACTGCACTAGAAAATAAGGGACAAATGTTAAGGCGCTTCTAAGGCCGATTTAAGGGACATGCGATTCTGGTGAAAAATAATAAAAATAAAGTCTTCAGGATTGAGCGTGATTGGGATGATGGGATGATCCGGTAACCAGATGATGCCATGATGCGATGACAGGATAATGCGATCGCGCTCTCATTCACCCACTCATTCATTCACCCACCCATCCACTCACCCCCATGAAAGCCCAACACCCCTCCCTCCAGGGGCTGCATCCTACGTCCAGCCACGCAAGCTGACATCTGGCCGATCCACTGGTTGGTGCTGAGTGTGCCTTTAGATCCGACGCAATTACGCTGGCAACAGTTTTGGGTGATTGAGTTTGAGAAGAAAGTGATTGCCTGTGGTCAGTTGCGATTGTTTGAGGATGCTCAGGAGTTAGGCAGTCTAGTGGTGGCAAAGGGATGGCGCAATCAAGGGTTAGGCTCAGTTCTAGCCAGACACTTGATTCAAAAAGCGACTCAGCCTCTGTATCTGGAATGTTTGGGACAGCGATTGGCCACCTATTATCAGCGATTTGGATTTGGACCCGTGGATTGGGACAAACTACCGCGATCGCTGCAACAGAAATTTGGTACATCAAAAACATCGGCAACCCTGTTGCGACTGCCACTGGTGATCATGCATTGCCCTGATTGATGCTGCAAGGGTCAGATAAAAATCAACTTTTGAAGATCAACTTTTTCCGGTCGCTCTTCCAGAGTTTGCTGATCTTATTGTGATGCTCTATATACTCTCATGATCGGGTAATTGGCTCATCTCTTCCAGGTTCAGTACTTCTGCCAGGGCTTCGGGAGTCATCAGTTGTTTTTCTAACACAATGTCTCGCAGGGATTTTCCGGTTTCCAGAGATTCCTTTGCCACAGCCGCCGCATTCAGGTAGCCAATATGAGGATTGAGGGCCGTAACCAGAGCCAGGCTGCCTTCCGCAAAGGCTAAACAACGAGTTTGGTTGGCGGTAATTCCCTTAATGCAGCGATCAGTGAGAGCCGCCAGCGTGTTCCCCAAAATTTCGATGCTGTGGATCAGGTCGTAGGCAATCAGCGGCATCATCACATTCAGTTCCAGTTGTCCAGCCTGGGCTGCCAGGGCGATCGCCGCATCATACCCCATCACCTGAAAACACACCATTGAAGTCATTTCCGCCATGACCGGATTGTATTTCCCTGGCATGATGGAGGATCCGGGTTGCACAGGTGGCAGTTGAATTTCCTTAAAACCGGTTTTGGGGCCAGAATCCAGCAGTCGCAAATCGTGGGAAATCTTGACGCAATCCTGAGCCAGGTTCCGCAAGGCACCGGAGACATTCACAAATGGAGCCATACTCTGCATTGCAGCCATCAGGTGCGGGGCAGGTCGTAAGGGTTGATCAGTGAGTTCGCTGAGGATTTCAGCCACCCGAAAGCGATACTGGGGATGGGTATTCAGTCCGGTTCCAGCGGCACTCCCTCCCAATCCCAAGAGGGTGAGGTCGGCGGCGGCGGTTTCAATCCGAATCATATGTTCACTCAGGATCTGTGCCCAGGCACGGAAGTTTTCTCCCAGGCGTACGGGAACCGCATCCTGTAAGTGAGTGCGACCAGAGCGGATAACGTTGTGAAACTCCTGGCCTTTGTTTTCCAGGGCCGCGATCGCACCCGATAGTGCCGGATAGAGCGATCGTTTCAGGGCCAGCAGTCCCCCAATCCGAATCGCCGTGGGAATTACGTCATTGGTCGATTGCCCGTAGTTGACGTGATCATTGGGATTCACTCGCTGATAATTGCCCTTCTTATCTCCCAACAATTCCAGGGCACGATTTGCCAGCACCTCGTTGACATTCATGTGGTGGGAGGTTCCGGCCCCCGCCTGATACACATCCACCACAAACTGATCTCGCCACTGACCATTGAGTACTTCATCCGCTGCCTGTACGATCGCCTGACTGATGTCTTCCGGAATGCAGCCCAGTTCTCCATTCACGATCGCTGTTGCTTTCTTGATCAGAACGCAGGCATCCACATAGGTCGCCAGTGGTTTCAGGCCACTAATGGGAAAGTTTTCCACGGCGCGTAGGGTCTGGATGCCATAATACAAGGTGTCAGGAACTTGTCGCTCTCCCATCGAGTCTTTTTCAATGCGATAGGAGATACCTGTTGATTCTGTCATAGGGCCACTGGCTGAGAAGTCGGAGTTCTAAGTTAATCTATCAAAACTAGGGGCTGCTCTCTCGAGAATTACCAAATTGAAAATTGCCAATCAAACCTTGTCCAAGTTCAGAACCGTAGTTTCTCTGATGGGAAAACAACCATTCTCTTGCTGGGCTTGGTTTAACTTAGGGCTAGATTGAAGGCATTTTATCGTAGGGATGATTCCACACCTCTCCCCCAATCCCTAATTTCCGATTCTTAATCCCCTACCCTATATCAAGATTTCAAGAAATGCTAAGAAATTATACTTATCGGTTGATGGTTTTCATTCCTGTTCTACGCTGAAGTTGGGAAAGTTCATGAGTCATTAGACACCACTACTACAGGTCGCGGGAGGCGGAAGAGCAATGGTTCCCTCAGTTCAATACTCCCTGGATGTTATCAAGAGTGAAGTGGGCGATCTGGTCTGCGAGGGAAAAGTCGATCGCCACCAGCCGATTTATTGTCTCTGTGGCTGCTTTCCAGCGCGGGAATGGGGTTATATCGAATGTGAACTGGAGCGGCATGGTTACCTGCTGCGAGACCATATTGGCGATCTGCTGAGCCAGGAAACTTGGAGCGATGATTAGCTTGCCCCATTTACCTCAGCCGTAGCAGTATCTCATTTTGCCACCGAATTGGGTATCACGAATTTGTAGCCTTGATCGGCTCAGTAATGCCAATCAGCGATCGCTGGCTTTTGGTCTGGCAAAGACCTCTCTGCCAACATAAATTTGCAGGCAGGAGCAATCCCTATGCACACACACGATCACTTTTTGCTTGAAGGCGTGAATCAGCAAGGTTGCGATCTCGATCAGATCTCCTCACGGTGCCAGTGTTACAGCCTACCCATAATGACCTCATGAGTTAAGTGTTGTTCCACCATGACTTCTGCTGGCTCTACTCGTTTGGTCAAACCTAAAACAAATCGATTACTATCAGCTCCTAAAGACTCGCATTGGGTCTGTACACAGAGTGCTGATAGGTCGGATCAAACTCAAACTTGCTCCAACCCTGGGTAACTTAGCACTATTGCAAACACTGCAAAAACTCCGCCATTGACCTATCTGTCAGAGATTGGCCAATGAATTGCCAACATAACTACTCCCACCAAGCGGCAAGCTTCAATCAGTCAGCAAGGACTATTGCTCACAAACCACGCGGAAACCAATATCGTAAAGCCGACTGTCGATATCGGCTCGACTGCGAAAGGCGGAACGACAAGTTCTGGGGCCACCATTCCAGGAGCCGCCTCGCAAGACTCGCTGTCGGCAGTTTCCCCCCGTAATCCAGGCACTGCCATTCACGGGAGCACCTTGATAGTGATCGTGCCAGCAATCCGCACACCACTCCCGCACGTTGCCATGCATATCCATCAAGCCAAATAAATTGGCTGTTCCTAAGCTACCAACTGCCGTTGTTTGGCGACGATCACACCCCTCCGGCCCCTGACCATAAAATCCCTTGTTACAAATTTTGCCGTTGTATTCCCAGTTCACTCCAGAATAGTTAGCCAAGTCGGTGGTGATGGTTTCGCCAAAATAAAAGGGAGTCTGGCTGGTGACACGACAGGCATATTCCCATTCGGCTTCTGTCGGTAAACGGTATGTACGTCCGGTGCGAACCGATAACCGGGCACAAAATTCGATTGCCTCTGACCAGGAAATTTGTTCTGCTGGATAGTTTGCTCCTGAAAAACAAAAAGGATTGGGCGTGAGTGACTGTTGCACTTTCGGCCATTGGGCAACCACCTGCCATTGAACCTGGGTAATGGGGTAGCGAGCCATCCAGAAGGGAGCCACAGAAACCATGTGTTGAGGACTCTGGTTAGGATGCCATCCTTCTTCCGTATTGGGGGATCCCATGAGAAAGTCCCCACCAGGGATTGCGGCTAAGGCGATCGCGATTCCATGTGCCAGAGTTTCATGACAAGAAGAAAAGGGAGATAGTACGAATCTTCTATCTAGAGTAGGTCGGTAAGAGCGTAACAAAAATGTTAAACCATAGAGAGAAGACTGTTCATGCTCAGTGATACCGTTCATCAAAATGCTGTTTAGCGATCCCCTGCAAATTTCTCGACTGTTTCTGACGGCGTTTGGCACCCGCCTGGACAACTACTACCTGGAGCGAATCCCCAAGGATGGAGCGGTTCTGGTGGTCAGCAATCACCGTAGTTTTATGGATGCACCGCTGTTGATGGCAGCAATGAATCGTCCAGTACGCTTTGCTTGTCATCACTATATGGGTCAGGTACCTGTTTTGCGGGAAATTATAGATCAGTTTGGTTGCTTCCCCCTGGAGGTACCTCAGCAGCGGCAGCAAAGTTTTTTTCAACAGGCGGTGCGGTTGTTGCAGGCTCGGCAAATGGTGGGAGTATTCCCAGAGGGTGCTGAGCCGATGGTGCAGGCAACTTCCCCGCAGGAGATAGGCGAGTTTCAACGGGGTTTTGCTCATCTGGCGCTACGGGTACCGATCGCAAACTTTGCCATTCTCCCTGTGGCGATCGCGTCTCAGGAGGAAATTACGAATTCGGTAGTGCCCCTCCAGTTCCTCAGGTGGTTTGATCCATCGGAACCTTTATTTAATCAATCGGGATGGCATCCGATGGTGGTTTATCAGCGGGTTAATATACTGATTGGTCGTCCTTACCGAATTACTGCCGCTCAGCAACAAGCTTATCAAGGCAAGCAAGCGCGATCGCTGGTGGCTGAGATTACGGAAACTTGCCGGACGGAGATTCGTGAATTGTTAACCCAGGGATGCTATTAGAACCCCATGATTGAGACTGGCCCTTGTTTTCTAACGCTCAGATTGTTGCAACCTGACTATCCGTTGTTTGTGTTTTTACCGGGAATGGATGGCACAGGGCAGTTACTGCGATCGCAAACCACGGGCTTAGAAACTGGATTCGATGTTCGCTGTCTGGCAATTCCGCCGACTGATTTAACAAGCTGGGAGGAGTTGACAGAGCAGGTCGTTGACCTACTCCACCAAGAACTGCAAGACTTTCCTGATCGAGTAGTTTATCTCTGTGGAGAGTCTTTTGGTGGCTGTCTGGCCATGAAAGTAGCGCTTCATTCTCCTCATCTATTTAGCCGAATTATTCTAGTGAATCCAGCTTCCTCGTTTCGTCGCTTGCCTTTAATGAGTTGGGGGGGAGCGATTACCAGTCGATTACCCGAACCGTTGTATCGGCTAACCTCAATGGGATTGCTATTCTGGTTGGCCAATCTGGAGCGCGTTGCTCCTGGCGATCGTCAGGCTCTCTGGCAGGCGATACAATCAGTCCCCCAGGAGACATCTGCATGGCGGCTTTCGTTGTTGAGTGAATTTACTATTTCAGCCGCTCAACTTCAGCAAATTACTCAACCCGTGTTGCTGCTGGCCAGCGCAGCAGATCGCTTGCTGCCCTCAGTTCCAGAAGCTCGAGATTTGGCTAAACATTTACCAGATGTTCAGTTGGTAGTTCTGCCAGATAGTGGTCATGCTTGCTTATTGGAAACGGAGATTAATTTATATCAGATCATGCAGAAATGGAATTTTCTCCAGCCAGCTTTAGTCGCTACTCCGCAAGGGTAAATCGGTAGCAGAAACAATGACTAACCTCTCAGCAGATTGTTAATAGATTTTTGGCTAGGGAATACTATCATAAAGTTGTGGGCAATCGTAGCCTCAATTAACTCTGGCGAAGCAATACGTACCCATTCAATTCTATGTCGTTCCCTGTCAGCAACTTATCCCTGGATTCTGTTGAGGCTTACCTGGCTAACTCCCCTGAATTTCTAAATTACTTGATTAACAGAGTTACCGATCCCATTTTTGTTAAAGATCGTCAGCACCGCTGGCTATTGCTCAATGATGCATTTTGCCGGTTCATTGGGTATGACTACAGTGAGTTAATCGGTAAATCAGAGTTTGAGTTTTTTCCAGAAGCGGAAGCCAAAATTTTTCGGGAAAAAGATGAGCAGGTATTCATGTCAGGCATGACGATCGACAGTGAGGAATGCTTCACCGACGCTGCTGGAATCACCAAATTTATTTCTACGAAAAGGTCTATCTTTAAAGACTCTCACGGTAATGAATTTTTGGTGGGAACAATTCGGGATATTACTCCGCATAAACAAGCCGAACAGGAGTTACAACGTTCCCAGCAATCTTTGCAACTGGTGATGGATAACATTCCTCAGGCAATTTTCTGGAAGGATCTGAATTCTGTTTTCTTGGGGTGTAACCAGACCTTTGCTGAAATGGCAGGGGCCACTTCACCACAGGAAATCGTGGGCAAAACGGATTACGATCTGACCTGTAACCGGGAGGATGCGGAATTTTTTCGTGCCTGCGATCGCCGGGTGATGGAATCTGATGCGGCTGAACTAAACCGGATTGAATCCTGGCTGACTCCAGATCAGCAGCAACGATGGTTAAAAGTGGACAAAGCCCCTTTGCATGATGAGACCGGAACCGTAATTGGGGTCGTGGGGTTGTTTATCGATATCACCGATCGCAAGCAGGCAGAAGATGCTTTAGAACACCTCAATCAGGAATTAGAAGCCCGTGTTGAGGAGCGTACCACCGCCTTAAGGGAAAGCGAGCATCGGCTCCAGTCAGTATTGCAAAATATGCCGGTCATGATGAATGCTTTTGATGATGAAGGTCATGTCATTGTATGGAACCGGGAGTGTGAGCGGGTAACGGGCTATAGCGCTGCAGAAATTGTTGGCAATCCTAACGCGATAGAACTGCTCTATCGCGACACACATTACCGGAAACAGATGATGGCGGAATGGGTGAAATTAGGTGGCAACTATCGCAACTGGGAATGCAAACTCTGGTGTAAGGATGGCAGCATCAAGACGGTTCTCTGGTCTAATCTCTCGCAGCAATTTCCCGTTGCGGGTTGGGGACAGTGGGGTATAGGTGTAGACATTAGCGATCGCAAAGCCATTGAGGAAGCTCTACGTGCCAGCGAAGCGAAAAATCGAGCATTATTAGAAGTTATTCCAGATATGATCTTCCGCTACAGCCGCGATGGGATCTATCTGGACTTTTTCCCTTCCCTGGACTGGGATGCTCTGGTGCCACCAGAACAGTTTTTGGGAAAAACCATTTTTGAGGTGCTTCCAAACACCGTTGCACAACAACTTTATCAAGCCATTCAGCAAGCTCTAGAAACTCAACAAATTCAACTCATTCATTACCAAATGACACTCGGATCGGTTGTTCATGATTACGAGGCACGGGTACTAGCTTGTGGAGATGATGAGGTTTTAACGATCGTCCGTGATATTAGCGATCGCATCCGGGCTGAAGCTGCCTTGCAGGAATCCCAAGAACTCCTACAACTGGTGATAGACAATATTCCCCAGGCTATCTTTTGGAAAGATAAGAACTTAGTTTATCTCGGATGTAACCGGGCTTATGCTCAAGATGCTGGATTAATGACTCCTTCAGAAATTGTTGGATTGACAGACTTTGATCTGTGGAAACCTGAAGAAGCCAGAGCCTTTCAAGCCTTCGATCGACAAGTGATGGAGTCAAACACGCCTGTCCTAAGGTTAGTTGAGCCAATGCCAGAAATTGCTGGGGAAGTTGGTTGGCTGGAAATTAATAAAATTCCCCTGCACGCAGCGGATGGCTCGGTTGTTGGAGTCTTAGGAACTTACGAAGATATTACCGAGCGGGTCAGAGCCGAGGAAGTGCTGCGGCAATCTGAGCAGCAGATGAGGGAACAGGCTCGCCGCGAACAATTGCTGAATCATTTGATTAGCCAGATTCGCAACTCTTTAGACTTTGACATAATTTTGGAAACTACACTGCAAGAGGTTCAAAGCTTTTTAAAAACGGATTGCTGTTACTTTGCCTGGTTCCACCTGCAGGATACCGATGCTTACTGGGAAGTGATCAAAGAATCACGCCATGAAGATTCCCCCAGTCTGTTAGGCCGCTATGCTATTTCTCGGAGTGACCCTCTGGCTAGACGACTGCAGTGGTTGGAGCCACTGGCGATCGAAAATGAGGAAACCTGGAACCATTACCCGATTCTGGAGTTTGTTCACTGCCTGAGCTATCAAACAGTATTGATGCTGCCAATGCAAACGCAATCCGGAATGATCGGAGTCTTAAGTTGTAGTGATCATCAGATACGCCACTGGAACGAGGATGAAATCGCACTGCTTCAGGCGATTGTTGGGCAATTGGCGATCGCTCTCAACCAGGCTGATCTCTATGCTCAAACCTGTGCCAAGGCAGCCGAATTGGAGCAGACACTGGAAGAACTGCAGCGCACTCAGACTCAGATGATTCAGAGTGAAAAGATGTCTAGCCTGGGGCAGTTGGTGGCTGGGGTGGCTCATGAGATTAATAATCCGGTGAACTTTATCTACGGCAATCTCAATTACGCCAACAACTACACTCAAGATTTATTACGTTTAGTGAAGCTATATCAAAAGTATTATGCTGAGCCTGTGCCTGAAATTATGACTGAAGCGGCTGCGATCGACCTGGAGTTTTTGATTGAGGATCTGCCAAAAACTTTGAATTCTATGAAGGTGGGAGCAGAACGAATTCAGAAAATTGTCGCTTCCTTGCGAACCTTCTCGCGAATGGATGAAGCCGAGCGTAAAGCTGTGAATATCCATGAAGGGATCGACAGTACTCTGATGATTTTGCAAAATCGCCTGCGGGGCACCTCCGATCAGAATGCCATTGAGGTCTTGAAAGAGTACGGAGAGTTACCACAGGTTGAATGTTACGCTGGACAATTGAATCAGGTGTTTATGAATATTCTGGCTAACGCGATCGATGCCCTGCGAGAAACCGCGATCGCCGCGCCCCAAATTCTGATTCGGACTGAGATGCTGGAGGGCAACTGGATCCGCATCTGCATCACAGATAACGGCCCTGGCATTCCCGAAACCGTTCAGCAGCGGCTTTTTGATCCCTTCTTTACCACTAAGCCTGTTGGTAAGGGTACGGGCATGGGCCTGTCTATCAGCTATCAAATTATTACGGAACGACATGGGGGCAGTCTGGAATGTATTTCCCAGCCTGGTCAGGGCACCACATTTCAGATTGCAATTCCCATTCAGCAATCAGGCAAGGAGTAAGGGCTTGCTCATCTGTATAAGAAGGCAGCGTAAAGGTGCTGCCGGCGAAGACAAGTGTTGTCACCGCCGAATCAAACCCTGCAGCAGACCAGCGGGCATGACGGCTTTTCGTGGTTCAAAGGCTCCAGCCCCACTGGCTCCTGGCTTTGGCCGGTTGGTGCAACTACAGGCCGAGAGAAAACAAAGGACAGAAAATCGAAGGTATTGCTCTTCTGCCCTTTGCCTTGATTCGTCCTTTCCAGCTTGGTCTACAGTTCTTCAACCTCAATGTCTCCAGCTACAGCGGCAGCGGGAGCAGTAGGTTGCACCTGGGGTTGAAACATGAACAGGGAGTAAACCACATTTCGGCGAATATCGGTCATCATCTCCAGGAATAGTTCAAAGCCTTCGCTCTTGTACTCGATCAACGGATCCTTCTGACCGTAGCCGCGTAAACCGACAGATTCCCGCAGGCCATCCATCTGTTGCAGGTGTTCCCGCCAGAGGGTGTCAATCTGTTGCAGAATGAAGAACCGTTCCGCCTGCCGCATTAGTCCGGGTTGAATCTGGTCAATTTGAGCTTCCTTGTTATCGTAGGCAATCCGCACCTGTTCATGTAGGAAGGCTTTGATTTCGCTAAACGTCAAATCTTCCAGTTGCTTGGGTTCCAGGTCGGCCAGCAGGTAAACAAATTCCTTTATCTTGCTGACTAACTTATCCAGTTCCCATTCTTCTGCCGGTAGTTCGGGATTGATGTAGGCATTGACGATGTCATCCATCGTCAATTCGGCGTACTTGATCACCTGTTCCTTCAAGTCCTGCCCTTCCAGTACCCGTCGGCGTTCGGCGTAAATGGCCCGACGTTGTTTGTTCATCACTTCGTCGTACTCAAACACTTGCTTCCGAATGTCGTAGTAGTAGGTTTCGACTTTCTTCTGGGCACCTTCTAGAGATCGCGTCAGCATTCCCGACTCGATCGGCATATCTTCTTCTACCCGGAAGGCATTCATCAGACCCGCCACGCGATCGCCTCCAAAGATTCGCAGCAAGTTGTCCTGCAAGCTGAGGAAGAACTTGGTGGAGCCAGGGTCGCCCTGCCGAGCAGCCCGTCCCCGTAACTGGTTATCAATCCGACGAGATTCGTGACGTTCAGTCCCAATCACATGCAGACCACCCAAGGCCACAACTTCCTCATGTTCAGCCTTCGTGAACACTTCGTACTCTTCCCGGATGCGGTTATAGGCTGCCCGCAATTTTTGAATCACCAGATCCTGAGTTGGTGCTTTTTCAGAGGCAACAGCAATTTTGTCTTCGGCTTCCAGTTCCGGCAGCGATCGCTCCCCGTACTCCTTCACGGCAAAATCCACTGCATCCTTGAGCAGTTTTTCTGTCGCTTTAGAGAGTTCCGTAGGATAGATCTGGGGTGAGGCTTTCCAGGTTTTCACCTTGCGCCCAGGGACAAATCCCTGTCCTCCACTGCGACCTGCTCCAGCCCCTGGGACTGAGGTAATACTAAATTCATCCTCATCTTCCGGTTGGGCCAGTTTGGGCATGAAATATTCCCGCACCTTCAATCGCGCCATGTAATCAGCATTCCCTCCCAAGATGATGTCGGTTCCGCGTCCGGCCATGTTGGTGGCGATCGTCACGGCTCCTTTCCGTCCGGCCTGCGCGACAATTTCTGATTCCCGCTCCACGTTCTCTGGTTTGGCATTCAGCAGATTGTGGGGAATTTTCAACTCCGCCAGCAAGCGAGATAGGACTTCCGACTTTTCCACGCTGGTGGTACCCACTAGAACCGGACGGCCTATTTTGTACATCTCTGCACACTCGAGCGCCACCGCCCGCCACTTAGCTTCCTCAGTCTTGTACACTACGTCTGATAAATCGCGCCGGATGTTGGTGCGGTTCGTAGGAATGGTCGTCACTTCCAGGTTGTAAATCTTGCCAAATTCCGCTTCTTCTGTTTTGGCCGTCCCTGTCATCCCCGCCAGTTTGGGATAGAGCAGGAAGAAGTTTTGGTAGGTAATCGTGGCCAGAGTTTGAGTTTCCGGTTGGATTTCTACGCCTTCCTTGGCTTCGATCGCCTGGTGCAGACCATCACTCCAACGCCGACCAGGCATTACCCGTCCCGTAAACTCATCCACAATCACGACCTCGCCACCCCGCACAATGTAATTCACATCCAGGATAAACAGTTCCTTAGCCTTAATTGCATTGAACACATAATGCGCCCAGGGATCTTTTGGGTCGAAGAGATCCGTGACACCCAGCAATTGTTCAGCCCGAATAAACCCCTCATCCGTCAGCAGAATCGTCCGTTGCTTTTCATCAACCTCATAGTGCTCATCTTTATTCAGGGCTTTGGCAATCTCTGCCGCCCGAATATATTTTTCACTGGGCCGCTCCACCTGACCGGAAATGATCAGGGGGGTGCGGGCTTCATCAATCAACACTGAGTCCACTTCGTCGATGATGCAGTAGTTAAAAGGACGCTGTACCACATCGGCCATTGAGGTAGCCATATTGTCCCGCAGGTAGTCGAACCCCAACTCACTGTTGGTGCCGTAGGTAATATCGCAGTCGTAATTCTTCTTACGCTCACTGGGAGTCATGGTCTGCTGAATCAGACCCACAGTGAGACCCAAGAAACGATGCACCTGCCCCATCCATTCCGCATCCCGACGGGCCAGGTAATCGTTTACGGTGATCACATGCACCCCCTTACCAGACAGAGCATTCAGGTAAGCAGGAAGGGTTGCCACCAGGGTTTTTCCTTCTCCCGTCTTCATTTCGGCAATCTGACCTTCGTGCAGAATGATGCCCCCCAACACTTGCACATCAAAGTGGCGCATCCCCAGCACTCGCTTACCTGCCTCTCTGACCACGGCAAAGGCTTCTGGCAGCAAGTCATCCAGAGTTTCCCCTTTTTCCAGGCGCTGCTTAAATTCTGTCGTTTTGCCTCGCAATTCCTCGTCCGACAAGGATTGGATTTCCTCTTCCAGCAAAGCGACTTCCGTCACGATCGGTTGATATTTCTTGAGTTTGCGTGCGTTTGGATCGCCCAGCAACGTTTTTAACATGGCGAAAAATGGCAGGTTTCTAGGTTGGACAGTTAAGAGATGAAAGTTAAGAGTTAAGGGTGGAAAAAGAGTTAAGAGTCAAAAGTTGAGAGTTAACAGTTAACAGTTAAACGTGCAAAATTCAGAACCTATTCTGCTCCATTCTTAGCTCTTTATTCTTAACTCTTAACTCTTCATTCTTAACTATCACGGGGCGTTTTGCCATTCAGCGCTGAGGCTACGGAAATCGTATTGACCAGCACCGGGATGGCAGGAAATACAACTTTCCAGGTTTACCCGTTGAGCAAATTTGACGCGGGGATGCAATGCCCTGAAGATGCGAGATTCGTAGAGGCGATAAGGAGTTGGTTCGTCGATCGCCTGCGGTCGGGAAAAGTCCCGTAAATACTGCCACATTCCCTGGATTTCAAAGCGATCCAGAGGTTTCAGCTCTGCCCCATAATGCTGAGTATCTTGAATCAATGTACGCCAGGTTTCGGACGGCATCACCGCTGGAGGCAGGGCAATATGACATGTAGAACAATGTTGGAGATAT
The DNA here is from genome assembly GCF_052746595.1 of Leptodesmis sp. Lineage (NCBI taxonomy): Bacteria > Bacillati > Cyanobacteriota > Cyanophyceae > Leptolyngbyales > Leptolyngbyaceae > Leptodesmis > Leptodesmis sp. Next base: position 65,066 of record NZ_JBRAGO010000006.1, on the reverse strand, counting down.
AGATGCTGAGCCGCCTGGTAGCGTTCTGGAACCACATCAACCGTACCAATGTGGCTATTGGTACTGGTTGGGGTAGCCTCTGGCAGGCTGGAATTCGTTGCGGGAATCTGGGCGATCGCCTCTCTTGATTGGGGTTCAGTCGCCTGAGCTAGCCCAATTCCCAGGCAAAGACTCCATAGCAATAAGAGCACCAGCAAGAGCCAGACAGAGGGCTTGCGATCGGGTTTCATTGCTTTTGTGCCACGGGATGACCGTTGCCGTCGGTAGGAAATTTGAGAGGGTCGATGGGACGGAAAGGGCATACCAATTAAATTAAGCGATCTCAAGTTAGGGATGACCAGACACCCAAAAAACGGTAAAGTTTTGCGTTGGTGGCCTGAGGAGTGTTCAGGACTAACTTATCAATGATAGACAATAATGTATTTTGGCATTGTCTATCGGCCAGCGGATATCCCAACCTGACCGAATTTAAGCTGTATTTCAAAGCCGAAGCTAGAAAGGGGGTGCCTTTCTACGGATGGATGCAGAGGTTGTGGCAGATGTATGGACAGTAGCCAGATGAGGAGAGTGAACAGTGGATGGTGAAGCAGAACGTTCAAAATTCGGAAGCCGGTTTTGTATTTAGCAAATCCCCCCAAACACCTGACCCACCGGAAGCCAAAATTCAAAATTCAAAATTCAAAGTTCAAAATTCTAGGGGCGATTGCCGTACTGTCCGGTTTTGTGATCAGCGATCGCAGGTTGACCTGTACCAGCTTCAGAATTTGTTCCAGACTGCCACTTTTTGGGCCCGCGATCGCCAGCTGGAGGATTTGGAGATTGCCATTGCCAACAGTGATCCGGTGATCAGCGTCTGGCATGACCCCGAGCTAATCGGTTTTGCCAGAGCCACCTCAGATGGCATTTATCGAGCCACGATCTGGGATGTGGTGATCCATCCAGACTATCGAGGAGCAGGCTTGGGGCGAAAACTGGTACAAACCGTATTGAGCCATCCCAAACTGTACCGGGTGGAACGAGTTTATCTGATGACCACCCAGCAGCAAACCTTTTACGAAAAAATTGGCTTTGAGACGAATAGCACGACGACGATGGTATTGCATAATCGGCCCATGGATTTAATACCAATCATGATTTCGGCAGTAGAGAGGGAGGAGGGAATAGGGGATAGTGGATGGTGAAGGGTAAATAGTGAGATTACTCTCTCACGCTTCACCAAATCTCCCTTCCCTAATCCCGCTTTTCCACCATGAAGAAAAGAGTCACCCTGACCTTCCCCAAGCGTTCTGTCCAGATGCCAGTCACCTATCGATTGGCAAAAGATTTTAATGTCGCGGCAAATATTATTCGGGCACAGGTGGCCCCCAACCAGATCGGCAAACTGGTGGTGGAATTGTCGGGGGATATTGACCAACTGGAAGCGGCAATCGAGTGGATGCGCTCCCAGGACATCGGAGTTTCTTCCTCCAGCCGCGAAATCGTGATCGATGAAGATTTGTGTGTACACTGTGGCCTGTGTACGGGGGTTTGTCCTAGTGAAGCTCTGACCCTGGATTCTGAATCGTTTAAGCTTACCTTCACACGATCGCGCTGCATCGTCTGTGAACAGTGCATTCCTACCTGTCCGGTTCAGGCGATTTCAACAAACCTTTAAAGGGAGAGTATTAGGATGCCTAATCGCTGTCAGCGGAGTGAAGAACTATTCATCCCGCTGACAACAGACATATTCAAGGCCTCATTAAGCTGCGATCGGAGCAGATTTTTGAACTTTTAGTGCGATCGGAAAGTAGATGTATCACCCAGGTTGAATTCAAGGGAATAGGCAACCTGGTTAGCCTTTAAACCAAGTCCAGCCAGAGAACAGTCGTGTCCCGATCAGAGAAACACCAGTTCTGGACTTGGACAAGGTTTACTTCGAAGGAAGTTGACTGAATTCCAGAAAGGTAGCGATCGAGAAATGTCTGTAAAAAGATTCCTTAGAAGATTTTTTGCTGGCCAGTCTGTTTTTCACCCTGGTGCCCGAAGTCTCGGCTATACGGAGAAAACCTTGATTTTATTGAGTCTGCGTCGACAGACTGGGTGAGTGTAGTCGCGGTTTTAACCGCCAGATACTAATTTTCTATTAATTTTTGCGTCAACAGTTTAGTAAGCTACTGTAATGATTTTTTAATCTAAACTAAGTCTAGCTAGAGAACGATCGTGTTCCGATCAGAGAAACTATGGTTCTGGACTTGGACAAGGTTTACATCCTACCTGTAAGACGTTCCACCAGAGCAGCTTTCCTATCTCATTACTCCACCATCCCCATTTCATAGCCTTCTCAGCCCAACCTCCCTCTTGGTGCCGCCCACTAAATTGTTACAATAATCACATTCCAGCCCTTAGGAGACGCAGATCACCATGACTCAAAATAACTCAAAGAAATCGATTATGATTGCTCCTTCGATTTTGTCTGCCGACTTTAGTCGGTTAGGCGAAGAGATTAAAGCCGTAGATGAGGCAGGAGCCGATTGGATTCATGTGGATGTCATGGATGGTCGGTTTGTCCCTAACATTACGATTGGCCCACTGATTGTAGAGGCGATTCGCCCCGTGACCCAGAAACCACTAGATGTTCACCTGATGATCGTGGAACCGGAAAAATACGTAGCTGATTTTGCCAAAGCTGGAGCAGATCATATCCTGGTGCACGCCGAATCGAGTTCCACGATTCATATTCATCGGGTGTTGGGACAGATTAAAGAACTGGGCAAAAAGGCCGGGGCCGTTCTCAATCCGGGTAGTCCTTTGGAATTAGTGGAGCCGGTTCTCGATCTGTGCGATATCGTGCTGATTATGAGTGTGAACCCTGGGTTTGGGGGACAAAGTTTCATTCAGTCCCAGGTGGCTAAGATTCGTCGGCTACGGGAACTGTGTGATGAGCGAGGGCTGGATCCCTGGATTGAAGTGGATGGTGGTTTGAAAGGCAACAATACCTGGCAGGTGCTGGAAGTCGGTGCCAATGCGATCGTGGCAGGTTCTGCGGTATTCAATGCTCCCGATTATGCGAAGGCGATCACAGACATTCGCAACAGCAAACGCCCAGAACTAGCCGCTGTTTAATTCTGTTAACTGGTGAATTCATCAAAAAAGGCCATCCAGTAAAGGTGGCCTTTTTTATCTTTAAGCTGAAAGTAGAGAAACTGAGAGGATGGGAAAGCGAGAGGCTCAGAGGATGGGTAATTCCAAACTCAAATTAAGCAAATGCCTTCCGAAGTCTCGGCTGGATGCTCAGCAGAGAAACCAGACAAAACCCGATCAGCACGAGCAAAGCTATTCCTAAGGTCACATCTCCAAAAGGCGCATGCATAACAACACTGTTGAGTAACCAGTTGGGATGGAGGTACACATAGCGGATGGGTTCGATCGCATAGCTGAGGGGATTCAGGGAAGCAACCCATTGTAGCCAGTTGGGCATAAAGGACAGAGGAACCAGGGCAGTGCTAGCAAACAGCAAAGGCAGGTTGGTAACAAAAATCACGGCAATTAATTCAATGTGACCGGGGAGGGAAAAAGCCAATCCCAGGCTCAGAGCCGTCACGGCCAGTACCAGTAACAAAACAATTAATCCAACCAATGCTAATCCTGAGGCATTGGGTAGTCCTGCACCCAGAAAGGCGCTCATGGCAATAATGGCGATCGTCTGAATCACGCTCATGACAGTGATGAAAATCGCTGAGGCCATGACAATGGAATAGCGAGAGGCCAGAGGAGCCACCAGCAGTCGATTTAGGAAGCCAAATTCGCGATCGAACATCACTGGTAAACCTGCATTCAACGCTCCACCAAAAGCTGTGAAGACAATAATTCCAGCACCAATAAACTTGCCATAGCTCACGTTATTACCTAGAAATCCCTGCGGTGCATTTTGGAACAAGGCTCCAAACAGAATCAACCACATCAACGGTTGCACCACCCCAGCAATCAGGGTGGAAGGTCGCCGCTGCAGTTGAATAAATAAGCGACGGGTGAGGGCGATTGTTTCCTGGATAAAGTCAGCCAATGCACTGGAAGAAGCAGCCGTTTGACCTGCGACTTTTCCATTTAATTGAGAAGGGGTAACGGTAGTGTTCATAAGTAATACAGGATTTAAGAAGTGATGGTATAGATGAACTGTTTGTATCTATACCTTTGTTAAGAAACTGATTTAGTGGCTTGACCAAATCATTGGCCATTGACGATTCAAACTATCGCATCTGTTTCTTACGCTCGGCTTTTTCGTCACGGGTGGCAGAGGCGGCAAGGTCGGCATCCAGAAGCGTGCGTCCAGTGGCAGCGAGATAGACATCATCCAGACTGGGACGGGACTGGGCAATACCAAAAGTAGGCAGTCCGGCATCCTGGAGGGCACGCTGGACGGTAGACAAGGCATCACTTTGTGGCGCAACGACTAAATTCAGGGAGTTACCCTGAGCTGGGTTAATAATCACTTCCTGGACTGCGGGTAGAGCCGCTAAGAGAGATTTAGCTTTTTCGGCTTCATCGCTGGGTGTAAATTCCCGGACACGGAGGGTGATCCGATCGCCTCCTACCTGATCCTTCAATTGCGAGGGGGTTCCGGCTGCAATCACTACCCCTTTGTCGATGATGGCGACGTGATCGGCCAGCATATCAATTTCTTCCAGGTAGTGACTGGTAATTAAGACTGTGGTGCCTTCGTTACGAATTTTGCGTAAGAAGTCCCATACAGCAACGCGGCTTTCAATGTCCAGTCCTACCGTTGGTTCATCCAGTACAAGGACATCCGGTTGGTGCAGTAGTCCGGAGGCCAGATCCAGCCGTTTGCGAATTCCACCGGAGTAAGTGCCACTTTTTTGGTCAGCGTAAGCTTCTATGCCTAGAAGTTGGATGACAGCTTCAATCCGTTCTTTGATGATAGAGCGAGGTAGGTGATAGAGTGCAGCCTGCAGTTGCAGTAATTCCCGTCCGGTTAAAACCTTGTCAATGGCCACTTCCTGCGCGACGTAGCCTAGTTTTTGGCGAGCCAGTTTGGGCGTGTCCAATACGGAAATTCCAGAAACTTCAATCCGACCTGCGTCTGGTTCAGTTAAGGTACAGAGGCAGCGTAACGTGGTGGTTTTTCCCGCTCCATTTGGTCCTAGCAGACCATAAATCTCTCCCGATTCAATGGTGAGGGAGACATCCTTCACTGCTTCGACAGCACCGTAGCGCTTTTGTAGCTTTTCGATTAGAACGGCAGGAGCCATGAATCCAATCCTCGATACAAATCTCAATCTTTATTGTAGGAGGCGATCGCGGTTGGTTTCATGGTGGGGCAAAATTAGCTGGCTTCAGAATTCGGAGTTTTAGCGAGGAGGTTTTGATTATGAACTGACTGATTCGGTAAAACTCCGAGTTATTGGGGGATCTGCTGGGATCCTTTTAATAATTGCTAATTCACCAACAGTACCAGTACAAGGGTTCATTTCTAAATTGTATTTATTAGCTTAAAGTGAAGTAAGAAAAATATTGCTTCTTACCCATTCTCAAAAGCGGAGATTCCTGAGGCTGAAGCTTGTGTGATCGGGGAGCCAGAATTATTACCAAAATTCAGCAACCAGGGAAGGCAATGAAACACAATGGTAAACGGCAAGCTACTATCGATGTTGTCCAGGGTCGGACTTTGGGTTGGAGGGGGGGGTTGGCTCCCTAGCGGCAGTGTTTCTAACCCAGTTGATTAAGCTAACACTTGATACCACCTCTGGATTGGGTACTGTCTGGCTACTACTGCTGCCACTGGTCGGTGTTGCCTTAGCAGTGCTGGTGCTGTTTGCAATCGGTAGGGGCCAGCCTGTGCAGACTTTGGCTCCCCGTGAGGTCACCGCTTCTGGTTGCTGGGCTTCTCTCATGAGCTGGTATTCCTTCCCCTACGACATTGCCCGAGCGGATTTGACCGGCGACATCGTGAGAGCATCTGGGGCAGAAGAGCGCTTCCCCTGGAATCTGGCCCCTCTGCGTGCCCTTGCTATCCTCTCCACGGTTGGGCTGGGTGCACCGATGGGTGCAGAATCTCCAGCCGCGCATATTGGTGTTGCGACAGGGACCTGATTGGGGACCGCATTCCCAGTCCTGCGCCAATTGGTACGGCCTCTGGCGATCTGTGGCGGGGCGGCCTCCGTGTCTGCCTTGATGGGAATTCCGCTGGTGGGTAGCTTCTTCAGGTTTGAGTTGAATCAGCGACGCAAGATTCCCGCCACCCCGGAGCGAATAGTGGCGATGTTAGCTGGGGGCCTGGTTGGATGGGGAGTCATCGGCATTCAATACTTAGTAACCTCCTATTTCTTCTATCTGGTAGGTGGTCTGCTGGCGGAGGCCGTCCGCACTGAACTGGCCACTCCAGAGGTCGATTTTGTCAGTCGGGAACTGTACAACGGCTTACTTACCGTCCACGCCACCGTAATGATTTTCCTGTGGATCGTTCCGGCAGCTACGGGAGCTTTTGGCAATTACCTGATCCCCTTGATTATTGGGGCGCGGGATATGGCTTTTCCCCGACTCAATGCCGTCGCCTTCTGGCTGATCCCGCCCGGTGGCCTATTGTTAATGTCCAGCTTTTTGGTGGGTACTCCTGGTTCAGGCTGGACATCCTATCCTCCCCTCAGCCTGGTTACAGATCAGGCCGGACAGGCAATCTGGATTCTGAGTGTGTTGATTTTGGGGACTTCCACCATCCTGGGTGCCCTGAACTTCATTGTCACCATTCTCAAGATGCGGTCACCCGGCATGACTCTAAACAAGATGCCCCTGTTCTGTTGGGCCATGCTGGCGACTTCAGCCCTGATTTTGATCTCAACTCCGGTTCTGGCTGGTGCATTGATTCTGCTCGGCTTTGACCTGATTGTCGGCACGGCCTTTTTCAATCCCACTGGGGGAGGCGATCCGGTGGTCTACCAGCACATGTTCTGGTTCTACTCTCACCCAGCGGTTTACATCATGATTCTGCCGATCTTCGGGTTAATCTCAGAAATTCTGCCCGTTCATGCGCGGAAGCCGATTTTTGGCTACCGGGCGATCGCTTACTCCAGTATTGCCATCAGCTTTCTGGGACTGATTGTATGGGCACACCATATGTTCACCAGTGGCACCTCACCCTGGCTGCGCATGTTTTTCATGATCAACACCATGGTGATCGCTGTACCCACCGGGATTAAAGTCTTTAGCTGGCTGGCAACCATTTGGGGCAGCAAACTGCGGCTAAACACGGCGATGCTATTTGCAATGGGCTTTGTCTCGATATTTGTGATCGGTGGTATCAGTGGGGTGATGGTGTCCTCTGCCCCCTTCGACCTGCACGTTCATGACACCTATTTTGTGGTGGCCCACCTGCACTATGTTCTGTTTGGCGGTAGCGTCTTCGGCATTTATGCGGGGACTTGCCACTGGTTTCCCAAGATGACGGGCCGCATGGTCAACGAAACCCTGGGTAGAATTCACCTTGTTCTTACCTTCATTGGTTTCAACCTGGCCTTCCTGCCGATGCATAAGTTGGGGTTAGAAGGCATGAATCGCCGGATTGCAGAATACGACCCCAAATTTACGACTCTGAATCTGGTCTGCACGATCGGCTCTTATATTCTCGCGGTTTCCGTGATCCCCTTCCTGGTCAACATGGGCTGGAGCATCTTCAAAGGAGCAAAAGCCCCCAGTAATCCCTGGGGTGGTCTTACCTTTGAATGGCTGACCACCTCTCCGCCTCCTCCCGAAAACTTCGAAGTCGATCCTGCCCTGACCGTTGGCCTCTACGATTACGGAACCGAAGAAGCCACTGAAGTCATCAAAGCTGGCCCTGTTTTGGCAATGGTCGCTGGCGCGGAAACGTAATAGTTTGACAGTTTTGAGTTTTGAGTTTTAAGTTGCAGGCCAGCCCTAAAAATTCATAACTCAAAACTTAAACCTTGTCCAAGTCCAGAACCGGCGTTTCTCTGATCGGAAAACGACCGTTCTCTAGCTGGACTTGGTTTAGAACTTAAAACTTAGAAACTTCTTACTGTCCACCTTCCTCTATTTGGATTCATGCAAAGTTCTGTAATTGAGACTCAGACGATCGTTAACTACGAAACTGAAGCGGCTCATGGGCATCATGAGCATCCAGATCATCGAATGTTTGGGGTCATCGTCTTCCTGATTGCTGAGGCGATGATTTTTTTAGGATTGTTTACGGCCTACTTAACCTTCCGGGCTGTGGCTCCGACCTGGCCGCCAGAGGGCACTCCAGAGCTAGAACTGCTCCTGCCAGGGATCAATACCATCATTCTGATTCCCAGTAGCTTTGTGATCCATAATGCCAACAGTGCGATCAAGAAAAATGATGTTAAAGGGCTGCGAACCTGGTTTGGCATCACTGCTTTAATGGGTATTGTGTTCCTGGTGGGGCAGCTTTATGAGTACTTCCATCTCGAATTTGGGCTGAAAACTAATCTGTTTGCCAGCACCTTTTATGTGTTAACCGGATTTCACGGCTTGCACGTTTTGTTTGGATTGGTGCTGATTCTGGCGGTGTTGTGGCGATCGCGAATTGCAGGTCACTATTCCAACACCAGTCACTTTGGCGTTGAAGCGGCTGAACCCTACTGGCACTTTGTTGATGTCGTGTGGATTGTCCTGTTCATTCTGCTCTACCTCTTAAAGTGAGCCTACAAGTGAGCCTACGCCCTCACCGGATGTTGACCATAAAACGGCAATGCTTCTGACCAGTGGGGGCGATCGCCTGCCAACCATCTGCTGCAGGCAATTTCCAGAATACTGACTATGGATGAACTCGCTCCCTCGTCTAACTCCACCGAATGGTAAGGTCCATTCCAGTGAGAGAGAACCGTTTGCCAATCCTCCAACGTCCGCACCTGATCGAGCAACACTGCTTCAATCGTTATAGGGAGTACAGAATAGGCTGGAGAGCCACGATCCTGCTGCTGTTCAACTTGGCTAGCAGGCTTTAAGCGGTAGATGGCACAAAAAAATTCTCCCCGTCGGGCAGGCATTTGCACGGCGATATCAGCGTCTGGATAAACGAGCTTTTTTTTTCCGACATCCCAGGCGACCCCTGCCAGAGTAGAAACGGCAAAGAGAGGAATTTCCAACTGTTGGGCCAAAGTGCGGGCAGTGACCACACCAATCCGGGTGCCTGTAAATCCTCCTGGGCCTTTTGCTACGGCGATAAATTCCAGATCTTGCCAGGTTTGAGGTGGGAGAAATTCAACCAGATGACTGTGCAATAACTGGGAAGTCTCGCGGCCCAGGTTCCAGGTTTGAGAACGACGATCACCAGCAAAATTACTGATGGCTAATCCTAATTCTGGACTGGCCGTATGCATCGCTAAACCGTAACAGGAATTTTTGATCATGGTTTGTCGTAGTATTCAGCGGTCTGTAAAAGAACCTGGTGCGATCGCTCTCTACCACCTCAGTACGAGGAACTTCGTTGATTCATTTTCTTACTACAGTGGGAAGACTTTCCGATATCGCCTTCTCTAGGATGAAGAGTAATCAATAGATGTATTGACAAGACGTATTGACAAGATGTACTGACACACAAGGTTGTAACTGTAGGTGCTGTTAGCGTAACGCACCGATCCAATAGGAATAACCTCTCGTGTCATTACAAATAGAAACTGATCGTCGTCCATAGCCTCTTAAGTTAGACACTCTACTATGAAAACAACCACTAAAGCCCAATGGCAGCCTTATAAGAAATTGGAGCTCATCCCAGATTTTTGGTACAACCGACCACGGGATTTGCCAGGATTATCGAATGGTTTGCCAATCTGTGGCACTCTGTAACAATTCCCGGTAAAACCAGCGAACCAGCCATCTGGCAAACAATGCATCGATACGGCAACCTATGGTGGCACGCCTATGATCCAGCAACCGGGCAGACCAGTTACCTGTCGTCTGAGGATGAAGTCCTGATGTGGCTCGACCAGCGGCACAGTTTCAGTTAACTCTCCAGGCCACCACTGACTGGTGGAATGAATACCACTTCATCGCCATCCTGTAAGACCGTCTGTGGTTCGGCAAACTTCAGATTTACACCATAACGGGTGACTTCTCGCCATTCAGCCAATTCAGGATGTTCGCTGATCAGGCGATCGCGCAGCTCGATCACGGTTATTCCTGAGGGGAGATGTAACTGTAACTCTGGCACTCCATAAGCTTCTTGATAAGCCGCAAATAGTTTCACAGTAATTGAAATGGTGGGTGCCATGATGCAAATCAATCAATTCTGAATCTAAACCAAGTCCAGCTAGAGAACGATCGTTTTCCGACCAGAGAAACTCCGGTTCTAGACTTGGACAAAGTGTAGCATTTGCTTTTCACCAACCTCCTCCATCAGAGAGTTTGAGTTTTTCAGGTGACTGCGGTAGGCTAACGAAGTTACTCACTGTACTTAAACTTTGTTCAGAATCTGGGGACTGTCATGCTGGAACTATACCAATTCGAGATGTCTCACTATTCCGAAAAGGTGAGATTGATTTTAGATTACAAGGGCCTGGAATATCGTAAGATTGAAGTGACTCCAGGCATCGGTCAACTTGAATTGGTGCGGATGTCGGGTCAGCGCCAGGTTCCAGTTCTGAAAGATGGCAGTGTGGTCATTGCCGATTCCACTGCGATCGCAGAATACCTGGACAAGCAATATCCCGATAAACCCATCATTCCTGGTGATCCAAAACTACGGGGACTGTGCCTGATCCTGGAACAATGGGCGGATGAATTGATCGGTCTTAATGCCCGCAAATGCTTAGTGGGCGCAATGGGGCAGGATCAAAGTTTTCGCACTGCTGTACTGCCTGCTGGTACCCCTGATATTTTCAAAACCTTTGTGGGATCCGTTCCAGGAGATTTCTTCAGCTTCTTAGGGATCGGAGTGGGAATGGGGCCAGACGCGATCAAAGCAGCACAAGCCGCGATGAAGCACGATCTGGCTTCCCTCTGTTTCATTCTCATGAAGCAGCCCTATCTGATTACCGACCAACCCACCCTGGCGGATTTTGCTGTTGCTGGGCTGACCATGTATGTCAAGTTTCCGGCAGGTAATTACCTGAACATCCCTGATGCCTTAAAAGGAAAAGGGATTTCTGGAATTGCAGATGCGGGCACCTTTTATCCCTTCTTCACCTGGCGCGACAAATTGTACAGCGACTATCGTAAACCACTCGCCACTACCAATACCTCAACCGGTTCTGGCCCGACCTCCATCAACATTGAGGATTGAGTGTTCCCCCCTTCTCAGTCCTCTACAAAATGGGGGAGGCGGCAAACTTTCTGCAGTATCATTCATCCTGCCTGTGTGAACGACTGGCGCTCCAGCGGAACGTTTCTACAAACAATTCACACGATCTCTCGAATCACCAGTTCCTCTGCAACTTGATCTTGAAATAGCCGTTGTATCACTTGCCGTGCCGCACTAAATCCCCCATCCAGATAAATGCTGCCAACGATCGCTTCCAGCGTCTCTGCCAAAATTTCTGGTTGGCAATCAGCCTGCTGCAACTTCTCTGCCTTACTCATTCTTAATTCGTACCCCAGCCCAATTTTCTGGCTCATTCTGGCCAGATTTTCCACTTGCTTTAGCTCCAACTTTCGCAGAACAATTTCCTGCTGAGTTTCATATCCTGCCCGAATCAGCACCTCAGTTAAGACCGCATCCAGTACCGCGCCGCCCAATAATACAAGCGCATCCTGATCCTCACAGACCTGGCAATTCTGCTGCTCCAGAGCATACCCTTTCCGAGTTAGTGCCCGATTGAGAAACCGTTTATCAAAGAAAAAATAGTCAAGAGTGGCTTCAATAGTCATAGGATTTTAGGAGGTGAGAGGTGAAGGGTGAAAGGTGAGAGGTGAGAGTTAAGAATTAAAAGCTTCCTATTGCTTACTCCCTACTCCCTGTTCACTATTCCCTATCCCCATCCCCTATTCACCATCCACTATCCCCTATTCCTTACTTCCCACTCCCTGTTCCCTTTTCTCCATGCATCATTTCATTCCTGCTGATCGCTTCTTTCCCTACCTTACCTGGACCGAAATTCAGGCTATGCCCAACAAAGATAATGTGGTGATTCTTCAACCGATGGGTGCGATCGAGCAACATGGGCCGCACTTACCTTTAATTGTGGATGCAGCGATCACAGAGGCCGTAGTCGGAAAAGCCCTGCAGATTCTGGATGATACTATTCCCGCTTATGTGCTGCCCACCTTGAACTATGGCAAATCCAATGAACACTGGCATTTTCCTGGGACGATTACCCTCACAGCCCAAACCTTGATGGCAACCCTGATGGAGGTTGGAGAAAGCCTATATCGAGCCGGATTTCGTAAATGGGCGTTAGTCAATGGTCATGGGGGGCAACCTCAAATTCTGGAAATTGTGGCGCGGGATCTGCACCAGCGGTATGAGGATTTTCTCGTTTTTCCCCTATTTGTTTGGCGGGTGCCTAATATCGCAGCAGAGTTGCTGACTGACCAAGAACTGGAATTGGGAATTCATGCCGGAGATGCGGAAACCAGTTTGATGCTGGCGATTTTGCCGGAGCAGGTGAAAATGGAGCGGGCCATCGCTGAGTACCCAACGGGTTTGCCCCAGAATAGTTTGTTGAGTGTGGAAGGAAATTTGCCCTTTGCCTGGACAACACGGGATTTAAGTCGCAGTGGCACGATCGGTGATCCAACAACGGCAACCAAGGAAAAGGGCGATCGCCTCCTGGAATCTCTTACAAAGGGTTGGGTACAAGTTATTCAAGATATCTACCACTTTCGCCAAGCAAACGTCAGTAATGAGTTTTAAACCTTGTCCAAGTCCAGAACGCTCGTTTCTCTGATCGGAAAACGATCGTTCTCTAGTTGGACTTGTTTTAACAACCCAAACTCCCTTTCCATTTCCTTCAGGTTTAGGGCACGTCAAATCGTAAGATAGGGGAGGCGTGACTGGATTCTCTATCGTGAAGGCAATCTCTCTGCTTGGCTCCACCGGATCGATCGGTACTCAAACCCTGGACATCGTAAGCCAACATCCGGATCAATTTCGGATCGTAGCGCTGGCAGCAGGTCGCAATATTGAGCTACTAGCCCAACAAATTCGGCAGTTTCGTCCCAGTCTGGTAGCGATCGCCGATCCAGACTCTCTACCAGAATTGCAGGAGGCGATCGCCGATGTGACTCCTCAACCAGCTTTATTGGTGGGACAGGAAGGAGTAATTGAAGTCGCCCGGTGTCCAGAAGCAGATGTCGTGGTAACGGGAATTGTCGGCTGTGCCGGATTACTCCCGACGATCGCGGCCATCAAAGCCGGAAAAGATATTGCCTTAGCCAATAAGGAAACCCTGATTGCGGGTGGCCCTGTTGTCCTGCCTCTGGTGCAACAGTATGGGGTGAAATTGTTACCTGCCGATTCGGAACACTCTGCCATCTTCCAGTGTTTGCAGGGAGTTCCTGATGGCGGATTGCGCCGGATTCTGTTAACCGCCTCTGGAGGAGCTTTCCGAGATTTTCCCGTCGAGCAACTAGCCCATGTCACGGTGGCCGATGCCCTGAAGCATCCCAACTGGTCAATGGGACGCAAAATTACCATTGATTCTGCTACGTTGATGAATAAAGGGCTGGAAGTGATTGAGGCCCATTACTTGTTTGGGGCCGATTACGATCAAATTGATATTGTGATCCATCCGCAGAGCATCATCCACTCTCTGATTGAGTTGCAAGATACCTCCGTTCTGGCACAACTGGGCTGGCCAGATATGCGGTTGCCACTGCTGTATGCCCTGTCCTACCCGGAACGCATTTACACTGATTGGAGGGTCTTAGACTTGGTGAAATGTGGCGACCTGACCTTCCGGGAACCCGATCATCAGAAATATCCCTGTATGCAACTGGCCTATGCCGCAGGGCGGGCTGGAGGTTGTCTGCCTGCCGTGCTGAATGCCGCCAATGAACAGGCCGTTGCTCTCTTCCTGGAGGAACAGATTCGCTTCCTCGACATTCCTCGGTTGATTGAGCAAACCTGCGATCGCTACCAGTCTCAGAACCGCTCCACTTCCACCCTGGACGATATTCTGGCGGCAGATCAGTGGGCACGGCAGGAAGTCCTCTCCACCAGTCAAACCCTGGCGACTGTCTAATCAGAACCCTGATCATGAACCTGGTGCTCCTGATTGCGGCTGTGATCATTGCCTTTCTGGTCTTCACGTTGTTAATCAAAGTTGTGAGGGTTACGATCGGTACTGCGATCGCTATTGCTATCATCGTGCTGGTTTTGCAACTGGTGTTTGGCATCGGCCCCGGCCAGGTCTTCAACCAGGTGAACCAGTTCTTCCAATCCCTCTGGCACCTTGTCACCGGAGGAAGATAACGATCGTTCGCTGCCACCATGCCGATCAAAACCCTGATTCCCTTAATTCTGCTGATTTTTGTGCCGCTCTCCATTGCCGCCGACCTGCTGCATTGGGGTGAAACCGCCATCTTTTTCACCTCTGCCCTGGCGATCGTTCCCCTGTCCATCTGGCTCAGTACGGCAACCGAGAAAGTGGCGGTGTTCACAGGCCCCTCTATTGGCGGCTTGGTCAATGCCATTTTCGGGAATGCCACCGAATTGATTATTTCCCTGGTAGCGCTGAAAGAAGGATTGACTGATATTGTCAAAGCCAGTATTACCGGCACCTTGCTTAGCGACCTGTTACTACTCATGGGAATTGCTATGCTGGCAGGAGGAATTCGTTACAAGGAGCAAAAGTTTCAGCCCATTCTGGCTCAGGTGAATGGCTCTTCCATGACCCTGGCCGTTACCGCGATCGCCCTTCCCACCCTGGTGATTAACACCTCCAATGTGGTAGACGCCGTGGCGATTCGCAATCTTTCTCTGGTCGCAGCCACCGTCTTAATCATTGTCTATGGATTGACGCTGGTGTTTTCTCTGGGCACCCATAGTTACCTCTATGACATCGGTTTGGCAAATGAAGAACCAGCCGAAATCTCTCTTGATGGCAAGCCCACCAATCAGCGCTCGAAATTGTTCTTCTGGGTAGCGGTACTGTTAGCTTCGACAGTGGCCGTTGCCTTTGAGTCGGATCTGTTTGTGGATGTAGTAGATACGGAAACTGAACGCATCGGACTCACTCCACTGTTTACGGGGGTCATTCTGCTGCCTTTCATCAGCGATGTGGCTGCGTTTGTGATGATGGTGCGGTTATCCATTAAAAATAAGATGGATTTAACGGTCGCCACAGCTACAGGGGATAGTTTGCTAGTCGCCCTGTTTGTTGCCCCAGTCCTTGTGTTTGTCGGGCAACTGATTGGTCAACCGATTGACCTCAACTTCAACCCCTTTCAGGTAATTGCTGTAGCGATCGCGGTAGCCATCACTAATCTAATTACCTTCAACGGTCGCTCCAACTGGCTTGACGGCTCCCTCCTCCTGGCAACTTACATTGTTCTGGGCGTGGCGTTTTATTACCACCCCGCTTGAGATGAGTGAAAAGTTAAGAGTTAAGAGTGAAAAGTTTTAGGTTACGATAGTCTCTACGGTTAGTCTTAACTCTCAACTCTGACCTGCCTTTGCGGGTATAGTTTAGTGGTAAAACGAAAGCTTCCCAAGCTTTAGTTGCGAGTTCGATTCTCGCTACCCGCTTTATAAGCAGAAGCCTTGAAAGTCAAAACCTTCAAGACTTTTATCATTTGTGACAACCATCTCTGGAAGTACAGATGTTTTATTTTTGATGTCAATCTCAATAGAGTTCAGGGTAGATAGGGCATTCAGAATGTAGGAGTATCCTGTGAATGACTGGATTGAGATGGATGTAGCGTACCAAGAGATGTCATTTGTTTTACCTGATAATTCCCAAGATCAGCCTAGACCTTAGAGCTTTTGTAAAACTCGAAGGTCTGGCTAAGCAAGAGAATTACCCAGAATTAGCCGAACTGCTTTTTAGCCGTCGCCGTTTCTAGGTTAAACAAGATGCTGAGGGTTTGCATCGCCTGACGACGGGCTTCAATATCTTGCTGGGCACGTAGTTGTACCATTGGGTCATGTAAGATCTTGTTGACGATACCACGCGTCAGGGCTTCGATCACTTCCTGGTGCTTGTCGGCGAATTCCGTACCTAGGCGGGAGAGGGCCTTTTCCAGTTCCTGTACGCGAATGGTTTCCACCTTATCGCGCAGGCTGCTGATCGTAGAAACCGTTTCCAGCGATCGCCACCAGGCTTCAAAGGATTCCACTTCCTCATCCAATAAGACTTCGGCTTCCATAGCCATTTGCCGACGGGCTTCATGGTTCTGAGCCACTACCGCTTTCAGGTCGTCTACATTAAATGCCTGAACGTGGGGTAAGTCATTCACATCAGAGTGAACATTACGCGGCACCGCAATATCAAACAGCATCAGATGATGGCCAGGATGTAGAACTGGTTCAAGTTTGGCACGATCGAGCAAGGGTTCAGTCGCTGCTGTGCTAGTAAATACCAGATCGGAGTGCATGATGATATTCATCATTTCTGAGATCGGATGCAAGTGCAGCTGCACGTCTAGGAATTGCTTCGCCAGTTCCTGAGCGCGCTCCACCGATCGATTGAGGATGGCAATGTTGGCAGCCCCTTTAGAAGCCAGGTGCTGTACTAGCAGACGGGACATTTTACCCGCTCCGATAATCGCCACCCGGCAGGCAGCCAAGTTTTGCACCTTCATTTGCGCCATTTCCACCGCTGCAGAACTGATAGAAACGGCTCCAGTGCCGATGCTGGTTTCGGTACGGACTCGTTTTCCAGCAGTAATCGCCTGTTTGAACAATTGATTCAGAGTTCGGCCAATGCCTTTATGCTCCTGCCCTAACTTATGGCACTGCTTCACCTGAGCCAGAATCTGCCCCTCACCCAATACCAGGCTGTCCAGCCCAGCCGCGACCCGCATCAAATGCATCACTGCATCCTGGTGTAACAACACAAACAGATAAGGCCGCAAAGAGGAAATTGGCAGTTTGCTATGGTCAGCAAGAAACTGAGTGACTTCGCGCACTCCATTTTCTGTTTCATTCGCAACTACATAGATTTCTAAACGGTTACAGGTACTTAAAATGGCAACTTCTTGAATGTTGGGATAGCTACAGAGTTGAGCGATTGCCTTATCATACACAGGCTCTGGAATACTCAACTTCTCACGCACCTCTACAGGAGCAGTTTTATGGCTTACCCCCACCACAACAATGTTCATAACGATCGAATGTTATATGAAGGATTTCGGCAAACAGAACAGAATCAAAATTTTAAGTTTTAAGTTTTGAGTTTTAAGTTATGGAGAACTCAAAACTCAAAACCTATCACTACGTTAGTGCAGTTGAATGTACTTGGGTTGCTCGGTCATGTGGATCGTGTCCACGAAGCGGGCTGTTTTGGATTGGCTGGAGATCACCAGGGTTTGGGTTCTGGCTCCACCTTTGAAGAAGCGAACGCCATTGAGCAGGTTACCAGGGGTAATGCCGGTGCCTGCAAACAAGATTGTTTCGCCAGAGGCCAGTTCGTCTGCATTGTAGACGCGATCGGGATTGTCGATGCCCATTTCTTTTAAACGAGCAATATTGGCTTCCTTGCTCTCTCCAATCAGTCCAGTTTGCACCACCTCTGGATCATAAACAAGTTGACCCTGGAAGTGAGCACCCAAACAGCGAAGAGCCGCAGCGGAAATCACCCCTTCAGGTGCGGCTCCAATTCCCATCAGGGCATGGATATTGGTTCCAGAGAAGCCACAGTTAATCGCGGCGCTTACATCTCCATCAGTAATCAGTTGTACTCGCGCTCCAGCTTCCCGGATTTCCTGAATCAGGTCTTTGTGGCGATCGCGCTTCATCACCACGACGACCAGTTCGTCGATTGCCCGATCCAGACACTCGGAGAGAATCTTCAGGTTTTCGGTTGGGGTCTTGGTAATGTCCACATGACCTCTGGCTGCAGGGGGAGCAGCCAGCTTTTTCATATAGAAGTCAGGAGCAGCAAATAACCCTCCTTTCTCTGAAATTGCCAGCACTGCCATTGAACCGGGTTGCCCGTAAGCACAAAGATTTGTGCCTTCACAGGGGTCTACAGCGATATCGATTTCGACCAACTCTTCAGGGTTGCAGTAAGCTTTGGCATCTTCACGGGTGCAAATGCCGACTTCTTCCCCGATGTAAAGCATGGGGGCTTCATCTCGCTCCCCTTCCCCAATCACAATCCGGCCCCGCATGTGAATCCGGTTCATGCGCTCCCGCATGGCTTCTACGGCCACTCGGTCGGCTTCATTTTTATCGCCCTTTCCCATCAAACGAGCAGACGCGATCGCGGCCTGTTCCACGACCTCAACAATTTCTAAACCGAGTGTACTATCCACGACGTAAGTCCTCCAACTGCTGATTTTGCGCGGTTTTGACCTGTACTTCAATGTACAAGTCTATCAAAAGGAGGAGTCGCGCTTAAAGAAGATTCCCCAGCTTAGGTATGTTAAGTTTTTTAAGCCCCTTCCGCTTGTCCTTTGTAGATAGCTTATGCAGATCCCGCATTTTGAAGAAGTCGGACGGACGAATCCCAAAACTATTGGCGATCGCTTGCCAGAGGAGATATATAGTCTGGCTCTCGATCATCTGGTACTCACCTGTGTCGATCTCGCTTTGATTTATCACCAGCAAATTCTCTTAACCCGTCGCAATCAGTATCCCCGCAAATCCTGGTGGCTGGTAGGAGGCCGGATGACTGCTGGGGAAGATCCCCTGATCACTGCCCAGCGGAAGGCATTTGAGGAAGCAGGACTCAGTTTCAGCCGCGATCGCTTCCACTATGTCGGGGTTTATTCCACCTGCTTTGCTTTGCGGGAACAAGAACCCAGGTATCACGGTTCTCATACCGTTAACCTAACCTATCAAGTCAAGCTAACCCCTGATGAGCAAGCCAGCTTACAACTGTCAACTCAGGAGTATGAAATCCACCATCAATGGGTTGACCTGGAGCAGGTTGAGACATATCTGGAAGCAGACGATCAAATAGACCAAGCCCTACTCCACATCATCCAAGATATTCAGCGACTGAACGGCTTGCATGGCTGATGTTCAGCTAATACCGTTCATCACTCGATCCTCTCCTCACTCAACCCCCAATCTCTCAACTCTCAATTCTCAACGGCTTTGTCTTACTCTTTTGCTTCGTCTTACTCTTTTCTAGAAAACCCCGAATATCTGCTACATCGCCGCTGGATGGAGCGGGCGATCGCCCTGGCAGCAACGGCGGGACAGGCTGGTGATGTGCCTGTAGGAGCAGTGATTGTTGGCCCCGATGGATCTGCGATCGCAGAAGCCGCTAATCGGCGGGAGCAAGATTGTGACCCCACGGCCCACGCTGAAATCCTGGTTCTACGCAGGGCAGGACAGACTTTGAACACCTGGCATCTGACGGAGTGTACGCTGTACGTCACTCTGGAACCCTGTGCTATGTGTGCCGGGGCGATCAGGCTGGCTCGACTGAAGCTCCTGGTCTATGGCGCAGATGACCCAAAAGCTGGAGCAATTCGAAGCGTCATTAATTTGCCAGATAGCGCCTGCTCAAACCACCGTCTAGCTGTTATGGGTGGTATTTTAGAGGCTGCATGTCGTCAGCAACTTCAGTCCTGGTTTGCTGATCGTCGCGTTGATCGTCGTGAATGACCCTCATGACAGCAGTTAAACTGTCCCTCACACTCAGACATCCCAGTTAGGGGCATTTACGGTAGGAATAGTCTTTTTTCCCTCTCGCATCTCACCACCTATCTCCCATGCGCTTGACCGATGCCATGACTCGGCTTGGATCCCCCCTCTCTCACCCTAAACCTGAAATCCGTTCAGCCAAGACCCCTGACCGGATTTTGCACCAGTCCCTTTTTGCACCTCCACCTGGTGATATCCCTGAACAGCAAGATATCCCTGAAAAGAAGCGGAAAAAAGTGGCTGAGCCTGCACCTTCAAAGTTTTCACCCTGGTTGCTTTCCCTGGTCTATCCGCTAGGGCGCTATCTTGTATTTCCGTTTTATTTCAGTACGATCGAAGTCTACGGACGGGAGTACTTACCTCAGTCTGGTCCAGTCATTTTTGCACCAACTCACCGTTCCCGTTGGGATGCAGTGATGGTTCCTTACGCAGTGGGTTGGCATATTACAGGGCGGCATCTCCGCTATATGGTGTCGGCAGACGAGGTGACAGGGCTACAGGGGTGGTTTATTCGGCGGTTGGGAGGGTTTCCCATCAATACCAAGCGACCCGCGATCGCCAGTCTCCGGCATGGGGTAGACCTGTTAGAAGCCGGAGAAACATTAGTCATTTTTCCTGAGGGCAACATCTTCCGTGAGGATCAGATTCAACCTCTCAAACCCGGTTTAGCGCGGTTGGCAGTTCAAGCCGAAATGCAGAAAAAGAACCTGGGCGTTCAAATCGTTCCTATCAGCATCCACTACAGCCATCCCCTGGTTCCTTGGCGGTGTAAGACTAAAGTATGCATTGGCCCTACCATTCAAGTGGCAGAATACTGCACGGGTTCCCCAAAACGAGATGCTGAGCAACTCAATGTCACGCTCCAGTCAGTCCTGGAGCAACTGGCCAATCGCGGCGTACCCCCAATCTCTAATCCCCAATCCCCTTCCCCCAACGCACATGGATCTTAAATTCAACAGAGAAACACAATAGGTATTTCAACGCAGGGTCAGTTAGCAGTGGTAATATACGTAAGTCCCATTGCAACCCTGTCCGATTTACTTGTTTCTTACTGCACCAACGGCCCATGAACCTTTTTGGAAATACCCGTCTCCTTCACACAGTCAGCTTAATTTCTCTATCAGTGATAACAGCGGCTGTCATTGCCAAGCCAGTTAAGATCCTGGCTCAAGAGTTACCACAGGGGCCAAATCAGGCAAAACCCATTGATCCCAGTGATCCCAATGTGGTACGTCCATCTGGGCAAGAAACAGGGATTCTCAGTCTGCAGGCTGGACAGCGCTTAATGCAAGAATCCAACGCCGCCGTTGCTGCTCAAAATTATCCTTTAGCTGTCAAGAAATTAAAAGAAGCGCGTCAGGTCTTCAACCAGCTTTCCAATTTTTACCAGGATCTAGCGAGTAGCTTTTCTGGCATTGATAACCGCATTTCCGATAGCCAGCGTCGTAAAGCCCTGGAAACAGCTCAAATGCGGGACGAAGCAACCTATCAGTTAGCGGTTGTACATCGGGCACAAAACCAGCCGGAACTAGCAGTTCCCCTCCTGGTTCAGATCATTCGCAGTCAACAACCTACCCGGGATTTGGGTCAAAGAGCCTATCAGCAATTGTTTGAACTGGGGTTTGTAGATTCTCCTTATCCCAGAAACCGTGCTGACCAACCCCTGGCTCCATCCAACTCCTCGGCTAAGAAAAAGTAGGCGGTTGGATCACGGTGAACGAATTACCAAACGAGAGTCGCTAGACTAGAGTCAAGGTCAGCCCATAAAATGTCTTATGGGGTAAATTACGTTTCCAACTTTGTCCAGGAGGATGAATGGTTAGTTCCGAGCAGGTTGAACAGGCGATTAAAGCTCAAATACCGGATGCTCAAGTGCAAGTCATCACTCCGGATGGAGAGCACTATGAAGTCACGGTTGTATCCTCCCAATTTGAAGGTAAGGGATTGGTACAACAGCACCAATTAGTTTATCGGGCTATTCAACAAGAAATGCTTTCCGGGGCCATTCATGCGATGGCCGTGAAGACCTACACTCCTCAGGCATGGCAGGCTACAAGTTGAAGGGATGTAGGAGAAATGGCTGAGAATCGTCTAGACTTTGTTAAAGTCTGAGTATCAACTCCAAGCGACAGAAAACCTATGACTCCAGAAACACAAGAGCGAATTGAGAACCTGATCAAACAAAATAAGATCATGGTCTTCATGAAGGGCAACAAGTTAATGCCCCAATGTGGCTTCTCCAACAATGTCGTTCAGATCCTGAATGTTCTGGGTGTTCCCTACGAAACGTTCGATGTTCTGGAAGATCCAGAAATTCGCCAGGGAATTAAGGAATACTCTAGCTGGCCAACCATTCCTCAGGTTTACATTAATGGTGAGTTTGTGGGGGGTTCCGATATCATGATTGAGCTGTATCAAAAAGGTGAACTCCAGCAAGTGGTTGAAGTAGCCCTGGCATCTTAAGGCTTTATATCAGTCATTAAAACCAGATATCCCTGCCAAACGTAGCACTGGCAGGGATTCTTTTTTAGGGATTTACTTGAGCGAAGGGTAGCAGACTCACAGCCGCACAAGCCCCCTGCTGTCCTTGCTCAGCAGACCCAGGAGGGCATTTTAGATGAACAAGAGGACTACCGATAATCTGGCTCGGATTCCTGATTTTGTAGATTAGAGGGGTCGTAGAGGTAACGAGTAATTTCCTCTTCTAAACGGTGAATTAAGTAAGGTTCCAGGCTATTAGACTGGTGGAGGGCCGCTAAATACCCGTCAATATACATCCGCAGGTCATCAAAGCGATAACCCCGGTTCCACAGCTCAACGAGATTGTCTGTTAGCCTTTGATAGTAGCGAATTGTTTGTGTGTCCTGTAGCATAAGTTTTGTATGAAAAGCACAAAGAGCGACCCTCAGAGAGCGGTTTCTGCCGTGCAGACAGGAAACGCCTTTTGGACGCATTCACCAATTGAACCTTGTCCACGTCCAGAATCGTCGTTTCGCTTACAGAAAACTTCAGCTTTCTAGCTGGACTGGGTTAGGCTAGTGTACCTGCATTGGAGCTTGCTATTTTCATCTTAACTTTAAGAAAGCAGGTTCTTGAAATTTGAAAAGGTTTTCTAATCAATTTTTGGAGAATGGCATAAATCCTCCCCGCTCAGATTTCTGGGGTAACAGTCATTACAAAAAGCTCAGTAGGTGCTCTGTTAGATTGATAAGCACGATTTGAAGGAAGTTAGTCTTCTGTGGAAGTTTTTTGTATTCAGATTATTGAGAGCAATCCCCATTTGCGATCGCTCCTGGGATGGCACCTCCAACAGGCAGGGTATGCAGTGTATCAATCTGCTGACCTGCATCAGGCGATGGATGTGTTTCAGCAGCGGCAGCCCACGCTGGTGATTCTGGACTCTGAATTGCCGGATGGGAATGCGATCGAGTTTTGCCGATGGCTCCGGCAGCAACAGTGTCTGATTCTGATGTTGTCGGCTCGCAGTGCAGAGGCTGATATCGTCGAAGGGTTAAAGGCTGGGGCTGACGATTATTTAACCAAACCCTTTGGAATGCAAGAATTTTTGGCTCGCGTGGAGGCACTTACCCGCCGCCGAATAGCGATGCCACCGCCAGTTTCTCTGGAGTGTGGGGAGTTGAAGATTGATCTGGTACATCGACGAGTTCGTTTTAGGGGCGAATTGATCGAACTAACCCCCCAGGAGTTTAGTCTGCTTTATGTCTTAGCTCAAACGGGAGGTATGCCGCTGAGCCGCTCAGAGTTACTGCGAAGAGCGTGGCCTGATGAGATTGATAACCCGCGTACCGTTGATACTCATATCCTGTCCCTCCGCAAAAAAGTTGAGACAGATCCCCGACAGCCCAGTTTAATTCAGACTGTGCGGAATGTGGGGTATCGGTTGAATTTAGAAAGTTTGGCGCGATCAACTCCCAACCCCAACACTGAGTATTCTCACACCCGCAGAAAGCCTGTACCCCCATCCGCTGCCCCTAGCCAACCTCCAGTTCAAAAACCAGTTCAAAAGATGGTGGCTGGAGAACGGAGGCGATCGTAGTAGAGAAGAGAGTAGAGACGTAGAAACGTTCCGGTGAGATGTCTCTACAAGCCGGTAAGGGTCAAATTATCTCGATGTACTACAGTCTCTGGACAGGAGTAGCCCAGTAGTGGCTCGATAGCCTCAGACTGACAGCCCTTAACTTTCTCTAGCTCAAAACTACTGTAGTTCACCAATCCTCTGGCAATTTCCTGACCGTTGCGATCGCACAACACTACGGCATCCTGATGGTCAAAATTGCCTTCCACTGCAATGATACCAGCGGCCAGTAGCGATTTTCCGCCACTACAAATCGCATTCACGGCTCCTTCATCCAGGTAAAGTTTGCCCGTTGGAACCAGACCATGCGCAATCCAGCGCTTACGCGCACTGGCAGGTCGAGGTTGCGGCTCAAAATGGGTGCCGATCGATGCCCCGGCCAGAATTTTGACAATATTTTGGGGAGTACGTCCCTCCGTGATTACTGTCCGCACTCCGGCTCCTGTTGCAATTTGAGCTGCTGACACCTTTGTTTGCATGCCGCCCGTTCCCCAGTTGGAACCGCGATCGCCCACCTGTACCTGCAGAGATTTCAATTCATCCACATGATTAACGACGGAAATTGGTTGGGCATTAGGATCCAGGCGGGGATCGGCAGAGTAGAGGCGATCGACATCCGTGAGCAGGAACAGCCAATCGGCCCCAACTAAACTGGCAACCAGAGCCGAGAGAGTATCGTTATCGCCAAACCGCAATTCATCGACCGCTACTGTGTCGTTTTCATTGACGATCGGAATCACTCCCAGATTCAATAACTCCTGGAAGGTACGCTCCACATTCAGGTAGCTGGTTCGCTGCACCAGATCGCCTCGCGTCAGTAGCACTTGAGCGATCGGTTGTTGCAGGGCGGTAAATAAATCATCGTAAACCCGGATTAAGCGCCCCTGTCCCACCGCGGCTACGGCCTGTTTCAGGGCAATTGTTCGGGGACGATCGCTCAACCCCAGGCGAGCACACCCAACCCCCACGGCTCCGGAGGAAACAAGTACTACCCGGTAGCCCTGATGCCGTAAGTGACTCAAGGTTTCTACCAGACTGGCGATCGTAGACAAGGCCAATCCACCGGCTGGTGGACGGGTGAGACTAGATGTACCAATTTTGACGACAAGTGTTTGCACCATAACATCATCCTAAACAAAGCGCTGACTCTCTATGGTTGAGAGCCAGCGCTTTGCCAAAGTATTCACAAGGATTTATCGTTAGGGTCTTTATATGGCTGACCCCATTTGAACTGTCTACAGAATGGCAGAAATCTGAAAAACTCAAAGAATACGTAATGTTTTCTTTATATTTACTCATACAACCATTTGTTGATTTTTATATATTTTTCAAACTTTAGAGAGTTTTTGATTGATCGTTGGCTAAAGATGCTCCCAGCCGTTGCGATAACCAAACTTCAAAAGAATGGAGCGAGGAGCGGACAGCCAGTTGATCCGGCGTGACCATCGGCTCTACTAGAATCGTGAACATCCCCAGGCGGTTTCCAGCTAGTACATCGGTCAGCAGGCGATCGCCCACCATTCCTACTTGTTCCACAGGCAATTGCATGGCTTCAACTGCCCGTCTAACTTTACGGCGAGATGGTTTTCCAGCCCCGGAGATGTAAGGCAAATCCAGAGATTTGGCAATTCGTCGGATGCGAGCTTCACTGATATTGTTGCTCACTAGCCAGAGAGCAGCCATTTGCCGTACCTCTTCCACCCAGGGGAGTAATTCTTCCGAGATTTGAGCCGCCCGAAAAGGCACCAAAGTCTCATCCACGTCTAAAACCAATCCTTTCAAATGATGGTGTTTAAGCGTGTCTGGAGTGAGTTTTAGAATCGTCCCCTGAACAATCAGGTCAGGTTGTAACAGTTTGCCAAACATAGTTATTGAGGGGTGGGCTTTGCAGCCTCTCGTTGATCGTGAATAGCAGTTTGCGCGGCCTGGTGTTCTTTCAATGTCCGGCTAAAGACATGGGTACCGTCGTACTGCGCCACAAAATACAGGTAGTCCGTTGCTTCTGGATTCAGAGTTGCTTCCAGGCTGGCCTTTCCGGGACTAGCGATCGGCCCAGGCGGTAAGCCAGGATTGACATAGGTATTATAGGGATGGGGAGTCTCCACCTGTTTAAAGGTCAGGGGACGATCAGGAGTTTGTTTAATGCCAAACGCATATTCAACCGTAGGATCAGAAGCCAGGGGCATCCTTTTTTTTA
Organism: Leptodesmis sp.; assembly: GCF_052746595.1. Classification (NCBI taxonomy): domain Bacteria; kingdom Bacillati; phylum Cyanobacteriota; class Cyanophyceae; order Leptolyngbyales; family Leptolyngbyaceae; genus Leptodesmis; species Leptodesmis sp. The sequence continues at coordinate 39,047 of NZ_JBRAGO010000006.1, read as the reverse complement.
ACCGATTATCAAAGACTCCCGCAATCCGTTGACGCTCCTGAGGAACGACGGCTTCTTTTTCGACCAGGCTCGCTAAGGTTACCCACTGGCTTAAGCTGAGATTCGTTTTGCCCTGATGCTGTTGATAAATCGGTAGGGCCACCTCTTCAAAGCGGTCAAGCATCTGCTTGACGATCTCATCAGGACTGACTGTTGCTCCTACCGGAATTTGGTAGGTGTCTGGAAATAAATATCCTTCTAAGCGCGGAAAACCTGTCATGGGGCTAGTAGCGGGGAGCCAGGGATATTCAGCCAGAGAAACTCGCTCTGTTGACGCCAGAAACTCTCGAGCCGGAAAAAATCCCTGTTGCTCAAAATATTGAGCCATTTGTTTGATCGACCAGCCCTCCGGGATCGTGAAACTCTGTTGCGCCACATCGCCTGACCAGATGCGAGCCGCAATTTCTGGCATTGATTGGGTTTTGAAAAGTTGATAGGTTCCTGCTTGAAACCCACCTTTGTCATCCTGTACAGCTAACCAGCGTGCCCAGAGATTCCAGGCCAGAGCTGAGCGGATTAATCCCAGAGTTTCCAGATCTTTGCCAATTTCCTGAGCGGAGGTACCCGGAGGAATCCGGAGATTAATGGGCTGTTCATTGGTTGGGCTGCCAGTAGTCGAGACGGTGGGGGCACTTGCCCAGATCCACCACTGATAACCACACCAGCCCGCAAAGCCCAGCAAGGCTAATACCAGGACTAAGAAAATAGACGTTTTAGGAACTCGCTTCGTCATAAAAAAGGTGCCGATTGCAGCGGACACCCATGAATGTTACCTCTAAGCCTTAAGACTCAGTCGACTCAAATTCATCAAACAGTTGAGCTTCGATCATGGCAAGCATTGGCTCAAGCTTTTTGAGTTCTTCAGAAGAGAGTAGCTTAGGTTGATGATCTTCGTCCATACGCACCAGGATAAAGCAAGGATCTAAAGGAGCGTAAACGGCAAACTCCTGTTCTTCATAGTAAAAACTGGCTAAAAATTGCAGTTCTTCTACTTCTTCTTCATCCTCTGCTGCTAGATCTAAAAACTCATCCTCTTCATCCAGGTCGGGGAGTTCTCCCTCTACGGTCAGCATTACGGCAGTCCGTTTTAGGGTAAGGTTTTGTTCTTCCAGAACCGCTTTGGCGATCGCAAAGACCTGATCAATGACCGCTTCATCTTCAACGGGAACGGCTTCTTCATCCTCATCGTCGGTACCCTGCCACTCAAAAATTTCTACTGGTGAATCGACAGGGAGCAGCAACGCATAGTCCTGTTTATCGACTTCCAAAAAACGCTCAATGGTACAGGCGATGGTACGTCCAGTTTCATCATCTGTCAAAATGATGGTTTCACCATTGATTTCTAAATCGTCCTCGTGCACTGCAGATTTTCCTCCTGGATAGTGCTTAGTCAGCATTCTGCCAATTAGTACAAATTTATGCTCCAGTGTTCTCCCAAAGGGCACTGGCGGTTAAATTTGGGTTGAATTGGAGCGAGCGTTTTGCGATCGTCGCTCATCTAGCCATTGTTGCAGAATCAGGGACGCGGCTTTCCGATCGACCAAACCTTTTTGTTGGGAGGGAGCAATTCCTTCCGCCTGCAGCAATTGTTCTGCCTGAAACGAGGTAAGCCGCTCATCGACATATTCCAACGGCAATTGCAGGGCTTTGGCGATCGCGGTGGCAAATTTCTGGATCTGGCGGGCCTGCGCTCCTAACGTTCCATCCATTGAGTAGGGAAGGCCAACAACTAGGGTGTCAACCTGGCGATCGTTCACCAATTGTTGCAAAGCAGCCAGATCCGCCTGAAACGACTTACGTTCGATCGTCGTGATGCCAAAGGCAATCAATCCAGTGCCATCACAACCTGCTACCCCAATTCGCTTCTTACCAACATCCAGTCCTAAGGCAGAAATTGGCATGAATCGGCCCACTAGCAACACGGCCCTTCTGGAGGAGAGTCTGGGAAATCTTTCCCAGCTAAATCCAAAACCGATTTGTTAATTCCGCCTGGCTTAGAGGCGGATTTTGCATTGCGAGTCGGTGGTTTGAACTTTGCCGGATGGTGAGGTTGAATCAGAGAAATCCGGCTAGGAATGGGCTTCCGGGCTGGTTTCAGACCTTGAAACACCTCTGGCAATTGCAAATCCAAACTGAGCTTGGATTCTCTTACCTTATGCCACACAGAGCGAGACATCATCAATGTGTGGGCAATCCGGCTTGCCCCCAGGCGTTCCAAATATTCCTCCCGCTCTTTGTGATAATCCGAAGAGACCAGTTGCAAGGGGCTTTCTGGAAAGTCTTGGGTAATGCGTGCCATCTGGGACATCAACTCTGGATACAGCCAGGTGTAGGCCGGATTCACCGTCAATTGGGCCTGATGAGGACGGGAACCATTCCGACACAACTGCACCTGGAAGTAGCCGATCGCTGCCTTTCGTTGCGACTCAAACACATAGCCACTGATCACTTCCGTGTGATTGAGCCAGTTCTTGATTCCCTGACACAAGGAACCCACCAGACTGGTTTTGAAATCCTCAACATGGCGATCGAAGACCTGACGTAGCAGGGGCGGCATCGACATCGTATCAAGTTGATATAGCAATTGAGCATCTGCATTACTGACGGGTAACAGGTTCGGTAAATCTGGCTCCCGCTCGGCCAGTTCTTGCAACTCCTCTGGACTAATTTCCCAGTAGGTCATCTGCGCCAGGGGTTGAAATCCATTGTGCCGATACAGGGCCAGCAACTCTGTATCATTCACATTCACTTCCAGTAGCCAGTTGCGGGCTTCCCAGGTCTTCTCAAAACAGTGGCGCAGGAGTAGCGAACCAATATGCAAAAAGCTGGGAGTCTTCACCACGGTTGGGGATTCGCTTAAGTCAGAGGAAAGAGACATCGCTGTTTCCCCCTTGGGAAGCTCAGAGTCTGCTGCGATCTCATTTACAAGCGCCACGCGATCGACCCGCCAGGTACTGCGAGCGCGATTAAAGGGAGATACCTGAATCACCCCTTGCAACTTACTGTCTCGTTCTGCCAGGTAAGCCCCGAATACGTTAGGCCGCTTGAAGAGTGCTCCCAATACCTTGAGTGGGCCATACCAGGGACGATAGGGTTTCAAGTGACTGGTGGGATTAATGGCGTAGCTTAAACCGTCGTCCGCTGAGGCCTGATTACAAAACTGCTCCACCACCTCCCAGTCACCATACTGAACGGAGCGGATTAAGATGTCGCTGTTTTGAGAAAGCATAGGAGTTATCCTTGGGAACGGCTAAGCTCTGAGGAGCATGCTGGCAATATTATCCTAATATTCTAAACGGTTCGGTCATTTGGCGCTGGGTGGAAAAGGTTAAGAGATGGGGATTGGGAATTAGGGATCAGGGAGCAGGAGTTAGGGGTGGCTGGGGTCGAATCAGCACTACAGGCGTTTGTTCGTTGGCGTTGCCTGCTGGATTTTTGGCCAGAGCTTGATTTAACAGGGGAATAGAGGCATCTGGGGTGGCGGCCAGCACTTTGACGGCTCCCAGATCGTTGACATCGACAATCGCAGCGGCTAATCCGGTTTCTCGCTGAATCGCCTCTACCACCTGTTGAGGATGGTCTGGCCCCAACACAATGAACTGATCATAGGGAGGCAGGGTGCCTGTGACATCATCAATGAGTCGGGCCTGCTCTCCAGCCAATTGATAGAACACCCCCCGGCGGCCAAAGACCTTAGCGATCGCTCCAATAAAAAATGCGGCTAACACCCGGACTGGCCCAACAATATCAATCAGCGATTGCATTCCACAAGCGGTTGCCAGACTGGAGGTAGGCAGGAACAGGTAGCAGAGCCGCTTGGCGACCCATCCTGGTTGAATTTCGCTGGGATGCCGGAAGCGACCTTGCATGATAGCGATCGGAGTTTCGCCGATCGTCACGATATCGCCCGGTTTGGCATGGGGACTGACATACCGTTGCACAATCTGGATCGGATCGTCCAATTCGGTTAGCAGATGGGTACGAATTGGCAGCACCTCTGAGTTTGGGGTCGATCGCCAGTTCCTGGAATCCTGCGGCTCTGGAAATTGCAGTGGCACAACCACATGACGAGTTTTGGGAATGCGTCCGGCAGGCCCATAGGTGAGGTAATGCACTTTCACCCAGGCTGTTTTCAACTGGCTCAAATCTGGCCCCTGGATATCTACCTGAATCTTTACCTGGGTGCGCTTCCCGATTTTGACAATATAGCCAAACCAGTAGCCATCAGCACGGGCAGGCTCATCCGGGTGATTGGGAATAACCCGTGCCTGCCAGGTAACGCCCTCCAGACTGCCATCCGAGAGTAAGACCACTTCCGCCCCGATCTCCGGCACCATAATTTCCAGCCGTTGCGTGCGGTTAACCAAGTCCATCTCCCCGAGCAGCACATAATGCTGCGGGTCTTTCACCTGTAGATGCCAGTGGCCAACCGTTGCCACCAATTTGTTACCCAACCGGCGACGATACTGCAGTTCCAACAGCAGCAGGTAGAGCGCAATGACCAGAACGCCAGCAGCGAGGATGATTTCGAGAATTTGGAGCAGCACAGAAAACCTTTGAGGAATTTTGAATTAGGAATTTTGAATCAGAAATTTAAACCAAGTTCAGCTAGAGAACAGTTGTTTTCCGATCGAAGAAACTCCGGTTCTGGACTTGGACAAGGTTTAAGAGGTTTGAATTATGAATGATGAGCATTGACCCTCCAGTTCATAATTCATAATTCTCAATTCCCTTTTAGTATTTCTTCGTCAGTAGAGAAATCGACTTCGGCTTTGTCCCGTCCAGAGGCGATGTAGTCGTTTTCAAAGGAATCTTTGAGGCCGGAGATGAGGTCGAATTCGGGTTGCCAGTAGAGGTCAGTCATGGCTTTTTGCACAGAGGCGAAGAAGTGTTGCACGCGCATGGGAAAGGCTTTGCGTTTGCCGAAGTCGAATTGTTTGGGATCGTAGTGAACAAGCTGTAGAGTGTCAGGAGATTTACCAGCAGCAACGGCACAGGCCCGTGCCAGACCATCGAAGGTGACGTAGCGATCGCCGGACACATTGTAGATTTGGCCCACGGCTTTGCGGTTGCCCAGGACTTTGGTCATGGCATTGGCTAAGTCACGCACATGGCCGAATTGGGTAAAGTGCTGACCGTTGCCAGGAATAGGAATGGGGCGATCGCGGACAATCCGGTCAAAGAACCAGACTTCCAGATCGTTATAGTTCTGAGGACCGTAAATATAAGTGGGACGGATGGAGGTAAAGGGAATTCCCAGTTCGGCCAGGTAAGTTTCGGTGTCGTGTTTCCCTTTGTGGCGACTCTTGGGATCAACCGGATCGCCTTCAATATGGGGCATTTGATCAGATTTCAGATAGACTCCTGCAGAACTCATGTAAACAAAGTGCTTGACTCGATCCTTAAAGATTTCTGCTAGAGGCTGGGTATCACTCAGTTCTCGTCCGTTATTGTCGAACACGGCATCAAATTCCTGCCCATCCAGCAATTCCTTGAGCTGGGTGGCATTGGCGCGATCGCCATGAATTTGTTCTATCCCTTCTATGGGAGCAGGTTTATTCCCCCGGTTAAACAGCACTACGTCATGGCCTTGCTCATACAAAAGACGGGTTAGGGATACCCCAATGAACCGGGTACCGCCCATAATCAAGATCCGCATCGCTTTTTCATCCCAACTGCAATGATTTTTTATCTTACAGGTAAGCGTCAGGGCAGAGGTAGTGTTATGGATATGTAGGTCTTAGAATGAGATAGCAGAATTTGCAAATGAGATTCCAAAGGTGGGAAAGATGCCAGCGGTGCTAAAACCTATACAGTGCCTGAGTTCTGGTAGAACTTAGATCGTCAAGTACAGAAAGTCAACCGTAGGTAATTAACATTACAAGTGTTGCAATTCAAATTGCACAGGCCAAAGTCGTATTCGGAATTATACCTATCAAGGCTATTTGCCAACTTTTAAGCAACAGATTAGTGATATAGCAACCAATGGCAGTGGTATAGGGATTCAACACTCATCTTCAGTCATTTGTCCATTGAGTCTCCTTGCTTTCTGGGCACCACACGGGAGTAATTCCGACTGATGAAGCCTATGATGCTTGCTGACAGCGATCGTCTCTCTTGCTAGTGCTTACCATGCCCACGCAAGCAGCCAGTCCATCTGCTACACAAACTTTGGCATGGGAACCCAGGCATTGGGCATTTTCCCTATTCGGGCACTTGCTCATGGTTCATACTCTCCTGGTTACATACTTTTAAAAAACAAACTGCTAATTATGCAACAAATTAGGTCAATGTCAGCTTTTATGCACAAAAGCCAATTCTTGTATAAGAGTAGACAGTTTTCGGGAGGGAGTTGTGAGTCAAAGAGTTACCATCGCTGTTCCAGATGCACTATTTGAAAGGCTTCAACCCGTGAAACATCAGTTCAATATTTCGGCAATTTGCCAGGAGGCATTAGAAATGGCTGTGATTTGTGAAGAACTCAAAGTTCAGGCTGCTGAACAAGACAATTTGATCGAGCGGTTACAGGCAGAAAGGAAAGTTTTACTCAAAAAAATTCGTCAGGAAGGATTTGAGTTGGGAGTCCGCTCCAGTTCAAAACTGTCCTATGAAGACTTGCGGCATTTTGAACGAGTTATGCCTTTGGCAACTTCCCTAGATGATGAAGTTTTGGACTATCTGTGGAGCTTTTTAGATTTGAAAGAGTATTCTCAACAAGCGCGGATTCAGGATCCTGATTTTGCTTATCTGCTGGAAGTGGATCCCCAAAGCCGGATTGTTTTCGCGCAAGGCTGGCTGGAAGGGGTAGTTTCAGTTTGGCAGACAATTAAAGATCAGGTGGATCTCAATAAGCGATCGCAGGCTGCAGCAATCAAAAAGTCAGTTAAGTTGAGCTTCACCATCTATTGAGACACTATTTCAGACATACTGATGACACTCATAATTTTTTGCCGGAGACACGCTTTTCGGTAAAAAATTTGGCATATCTGCATATCTATAGATAGAACCAATAAATCATAGGATCTATTCTGTATTCAAACTGGTACCAACTTAAATTCACCGATTCAAATCTCAGGTTAGATAACTTTCATACTGAAACCTCAATCTGCGTCATGTTATGCAATTTGAAAATCCAAAATCCAAAATCTAAAACCTAAAATAAAGCTTGTTCAAGTCCAGAATTGGAGTTTCTCTTAGAGGATGTTTGAGAAGCTCTCTTGCTGGTAACGAAACGGTTTAGATCCCCCTAAATCTCCCTTAACAAGGGGGACTTTGAGCCCGGTTTCCCCTTCTTTAAGGGGGACTAAGGGAGATCAACAGACGCCTTTCATTATAACAAATGACTTTTCAAACACCCTCTTATAGGAAAACGATCGTTCTCTAGCTGGACTTGGTTTATTCTGCCATCCTTTACGGAAAACTTGCTGTTGTGCTTGAATCCATTCCTATCTAGCCATCCTTACCCGCTATGGAAACCTACTTGCTGCTTAAACTGCGTCCCCAACCCATTACTTCAGAGAACTTTCAACCCTTTGGGCAAGTCATTTTTGCTGCTGAAGATGGCAAGGCTTATGATGCCAGTGACGCTCAACTTGAGTTACAAAATGGCACTCCACGCCTCTACATCATGCGGCTGCATAACCGGGGAACAAGATTCGATCGCATTACCCGCCATCTGCGCTGTACTCAGTGTTTAGGATCTCTGGAAGGCAAAGAGTGGTTGATGGCCGTTGCTCGTCCCAGTCTGGAGTCTCCTAAACCAGACTGGGAAAGTATCAGAGCTTTTCGGATTCCAGGCAATTGTTTTATTAAGTTAAATCTGGACACTTGGCACACTGGCCCTTATTTTGAAGCGCCCATGATTGATTTTTACAATTTGGAACTGAGTGATACTAACATTGTTGATCACGACACCTGTAATTTGCTGGAAACCTATGGTGTGGAAATCGATCTGATAACCACTGAGTAAATGAAAGATACTGGAACACCTTAAACTCTGGACATCATGGGCGCACAACGAACCCCAGGATTTACAGCAAAAAGTTAATTGGCTCCGCAAATTCCGACTGGAATGTGACCGAGATTTAAGTACAGGACAAAAAACGTAGAACTTGAAAAAATCATCAGCCTTTTGTTCGAGATTTAACAGAACGCGACAAAGAGGGTTTCAATTGACCAACGATGGGCGTAGTCAGCAATCGCTCGACCCGCAGGTTGGGAAGAGACCACCATCAACAATAAAACTGGGTTTTATCCATGAGGCCACCTTACGCCAATGATTGGATGACCATGGGGGGCAGAAGCCGGATCAAATGATCTGGTCATTGTTGCTGAATGAATGCCCCAATAGTCTAGCGGCTCAGGCTCAAGTTGCAGCCTTTGATGCCATGCAACAAAAATTCTCTAAGGATCATGAAATAAACTAATTGTGTTACTCTGCACTCACCACTCGGTTATTGATTGCGCTGCCCTGTACAATCAGGCTAGTGGACTTGGGAGATTACTCAGCGTGAAAGAAAAACTTCTGCAGTGGCTGAATCTGGCCTTGATGGCAGATTTATTTTTTGTACTGTTGAGCTTTATCTGGTTTGCTGCCGCCGTAATTGGGCGCAGTGCCGGATTTCCTCTAGGTCTGGATATCTGGTACAAGCTATGGGATCCTGTGATGCAACCTGCAATCGGTATTTTGATGGCAGGCGCGATCGCCAGTGGCGTGATTAGCTGGCTCAACAAACATCTTAAAAAAGTTGAGAGTTGAAAGGTAAGAGTTGAAATTGGACTTGGTTTAACTTTCTTCAGTTACAACTTCTTCTAGCGCCTGCTTCACGGTTGGATACTGGTATTGAAATCCAGTTTCCAAGGTGCGTTTGGGAATGACTTCTTGCCCTTCCAGAACGACGATCGCACCATCGCCCAGCAACGCTTCGATCGCAAAGGCAGGCACGGGAAGCCAGGAAGGACGATGTATCACCTCGCCCAAAGTATGACAGAATTCGGCCATGCGGACAGGATTGGGGGCAGTCGCATTATAAATACCTGCCATACTGGGTTGAGTTAGGGCCTGCAGAATCAGGCTGACTAGATCATCACGGTGAATCCAGGAAAACCATTGCTTGCCGGAACCGATCGGACCACCTGCAAATAGTTTGAACGGTGGCAGCATTCTGGCGATCGCACCTCCCATCCCCAGCACAATTCCCAGGCGCAGGATGACCAGCCGCACTCCGGCCTCTTTCACTTTCTGGGCTTCACTTTCCCACATCTTACAAACCTCTGCTAAGAAGTCGTTACCCGGATTGCTGCTCTCATCAAAGGTCACTGTTTCACTGGTACCGTAATAGCCGATCGCTGAGGCATTCACCAGTACTTGGGGTTTGGGGTTTGCCTGGACGATCGCCTCGACAATTCGTCGAGTTCCCAGCTTGCGACTTTCCAGAATGGCCTGTTTATGAGCCGCTGTCCACCGTTCTGAGATCGGTTCTCCCGCCAGATTAACGACACCATCGCAGCCCGCGATCGCCTGTTGCCACTCTCCTGCAACGGTTGGGGTATAGGCGACGATTGCAACGGCTGGAAATGCTGTTTTGGGAAACACCTTTGCCGCCCGGTCTGGATTTCTGGTGAAGACAACTACCTGATGGCCTTCTGCCTGCAAGCGTTCCACCAGCCGATGCCCTACGAACCCTGTTGCCCCTGTTACTGCGACCTTCATCTAAATTTCTCCGTATTCCATGCCATTGGCGGCTGCACATGGCTTAGTATACAAAAGTCCTGTCGTAGGAGAAAGCTATTCTCCCTTGGATGAACGGTCTTACCCAGAAGTTGATTGTTCTCACCTGCTGAACCAATCAGAG
>NZ_JBRAGO010000006.1:0-29054 GCF_052746595.1 Leptodesmis sp. | reverse complement strand
CCTGCTGAACCAATCAGAGTGATGGAAGGAGATGGGTTACGCTACGCTAACACCTCCTACAATGCAAATAAGCACGCACAGGTCAGGTATGAAGGAACCCAAAATCGATCGCCAGCGAGAACATCAGGCTAATGAACGCACCTTTTTAGCCTGGATGCGAACTTCGATTGCTCTGATTGGGTTTGGATTTGCGATCGCCCGCTTCAGTTTGTTTTTGCGTCAGTTGCAAGTTGCGCTCCATGCATCCACTGTTTTACCTCCTGCCAGATTTAGTTCAGAAGATTTGGGAGTGGCGCTGGTAGTTGTTGGCATTGTCACGATCACACTCGCAGCATGGCGTTATAATCAAGTCTTTTGGCAAATTGAGCGAGGAGATTACCGTCCTCGGCGGTGGTATGTGTGGATTACAACGACGATCGTCATGGCATTAGGCATTCTCAGCATCCCGCTTGTGTTGCTGAGAAATAAAGAGATCTCGCCTGCTAATCCAGATCTGCATCCACCTGCTAATAGGGTTCAATACTAGAGCCTAGCATTCGACCCAGATTGCTATAAATTCACTGCACTCATTGCAATCATTTGTCGAACACTGTGCCCCTACAGTTTGGATCCGTTCTATTGATGCTTATCAGGGGGTGACTCTTTCTACCACCTTAATTTCTAAGTTTTCACAAGCAAACCTATTTGTTAACACCGTAGAAATGAATGTTCCCGTATATATTTCTAGTTGAATTTTGGGCGGAGTGACAAATAGCAGCTGTTGAGTGGGGAAAATAACTTGTTCAAAGTGGCAGTTATGGTTGCTATCAACAATATGGAGAATTTGTTTTGCTTCATTCTTATAAAGACAGAAAATAGAACTCTTCTCTTCAAAGTCTGAATTAGTTGCTACAGTTTTTCTAGAATTTATCAACATTTTATGGGATTAACCAAGATTAACCAGGCTAACCGGAACCTGTTCATTGGGCTGGATTTGGGAAACGGATATGAATATGTACTAGCCATTGTTGGTGAGGGCTGGAATGAATGAACTGAGCTTAAGGTATCCATTACCTTAGTCATTCCATGTATCACTTTTTTATTCAATCCTCAAGGGATAAAATCTTAAATTTATCCTCATGATGTTAAGTAACAGGAGCTATTTGGGTCGAATGATAGACAATGGCCCTGATTTAGGAAAGTGGATAGCGAAGGTGGCATAGCCGCAAATTGGCGTGAGCTATAGTGTTGGTCAAGTAGCGAGTAAGGTGAGCAGTGCCTACCTTACCCCAGGTAAAAAATGGTAGGGTGGGCGATCGCTCACCCTACTTTTTGTCTAAGGTAGTATGGAATTAGTTCCCTGGGGCTACAAGTATGACACTGGTGTTTGAGACTACTTTCTGCCGCCGACCTTAGAGGATGTTTTAAAGGCCTGTCTCTTTGTCACCCTAGCGACTGAAGTCGCGGCTATCCGGAGAAAATGTACCGACGCAGGTTGAGTCTGTATTGGCGGACTTGGTAAGTGTAGTCGCAATTTTAACCGCTGGATACTAAGTTGAGAAACTCTCGATGCTTGATTGGGGTCAGAAGAACTGGAAACTATCTGGCTGGGGGTTCGGATGATACAGATTTCACAAATTGGGTTACGTCGCTTCCTGGAAATTGTGACTGCCGCGATCGCTACAGTGACCAGTTTTTTGCTGCTAGCTCCTCCAGGGCGAGCGGCAAATGAGGTAGTGTTCCGATATGGAATTTTTCGTCGTCGGTTAGCGGTTGCAGAATTGACCAACTTTGCCAAGACGGGCGAGCAATCCAGAGTGTTGCAGAAATACCTAGAAACGACGAATAGCAATGCAGAGTCAATTCGACAAATTCTGAATCAGCCAGTGGATGTCGATCGCAGCACTCTCAATGTGGCCCTGAAAAATCCAGCGGCTAACTTACTGCTGGATGAACTAGGCCATATTATTCAAACCCCTGACAATAAAATTCAGGGCAACAAAGAAGCACTGAGGGAGGCGGTCTTAGCCTCTGCCTCTAAGGACAACCAGTTCACGCTCTTAGAAGTCATTCAGAATTACCCTGCTGATGAAATTCACCTGGATGTGAAACGGGCGATCAAAACTTACAACACAGTCAGCAAGTTCCAGAAGCCTGTGGAAGGAGCATTGGGACAAATTAACCAAGTGCGTCAGATGCTCAAAGACCGGGGAATTAATTTGCCGGACTTTTTGAGGTAAGATAGTTGGCTGAGACAATCTCAGGCTTGCATCTTGAAATAGTCAAGATAAATTAAATACCATTGACTATGCATTTTCCTTGGAAGTTCCCTTTTTCTAATTCAGAAGCAAGAAATTTATATACATCTACCAATTCCAGCATCAGTGAAAAAATATACCCACGTGCTGTTAGACTTCCAATTGCATGTGTTTTGCCCGTTGCATAACGCTATGGCGAGCCAAAGAGCACTGATGACCAATTGAGGATCATTCAACAACAGTTGTAAGTCGCACTTGATGCTTTCTGGATTTAATTCGGATCCCGTTTTTGCAAATAGTTTCCTAGCCGTTGCTGAGCACCTGAGGCCCGCTGACTTGTTTGCTAATTCAACGACTTGACATCGAACAAGCCCCGATCGCGAGAATGACGTTACAAGTCGGGTTCAATTTTGTGATAGGTTCTGCTATCTGTACTGTAGCGCTGATAGCCCTTGTAACCTGTGCGATAGCCAGATGATAATTCTCGCCAGTAAGCTTCTTCAACCGTTAGATCGAAAGCTTCCGCATCTACCTGTTGTTATTTTTCTAATTCGTTGTCCACTCCACACCTATTCTTACAATCTGATTTTTAGTGTGTAACTTCCTCCATCAGTCCTGTTGATGAATATCTGAATTACCTCCATCTAGTGGGATCTAAACCAGTCTTAGGAGTAATTACTGTTGAAGCAATGGTACGTGCGCTGATTTTGCTGCCGTAATAGAATGAAGTTCTTGATCAAGGCAGTAATCATTTGTCTCTACTGGTTTCCATCCTGGGGTAAATCGGAGCAGAAACCAGATGGAATGTTGTAAAAGCAAGGGTTAGAAGGTTTCAACCCGTTATTCTATTATGGATTAATTGTTTCACTATCTTATTGTTTCACTCTGATGAAAGTCAGTCCCAATGCTGGATAGATTTCGACTATCGGATGAAGAAGTAACAAGAAAGCCGAGATAGACAGCATAAACTCGCTCTATACTGAAAGAATTGGGTATCAGAATGAGTGTTTTATGTCCCTTGATCAGACTTCTAGAGCCGATCGCATTCTGGTAGTAGATGATTCACCAGATAATTTATTTTTGATTCAGGCTACTCTAGAAGATGATGGGTATCAAATCACTCTAGCTAAGAATGGTAAGACCGCTCTAGCCCTGGTAGATAAGCTTCTACCTGATCTGATTCTACTGGATGTGATGATGCCAGAAATGGATGGGTATGAAGTGACCGAACGGATTCGCCAGAACCCTAAACTTCCTTATATTCCTATTCTGCTGATTACTGCCCACGAACATTCCAGCGTTGTAAAAGGGCTGGATATCGGGGCAGATGATTTTATTCGCAAACCTGTTGATATTGATGAACTACTGGCTCGGGTACGATCGCTCTTACGCTTAAAGCACAGTATTGATGAACGAGAACAAATAGTGCGCCAGCGCGAAGACTTCGTTTCCCGGTTGACCCATGATTTGCGCACACCCCTAGTTGCCGCCGACCGAATGCTATTGCTGTTCCAACAGGAAGCCTTTGGTGTCCTGCCCCAAGGGATGCATGAAGCCGTTGATAGCATGGCTCGCAGCAACCATAAGCTATTGCAAATGGTGAACACTTTACTGGAGGTGTATCGCCATGAGGCAGGATGCAAAACCTTAACGTTTAACCCGGTTGATGTTCAGGAATTAGCCCAGGAAGTTATGCAAGAACTGAAACCCCTGGCGGAAGAACGAGGTCTCAAGCTAACTGTGGCAGTTGAGCAGGGTTCGCAAGCGGCCACAGAGGGGCAATCGACCACAATAGTGATGGGCGATCGCTTAGAACTGCATCGCGTCCTCACGAATCTGGTTGGTAATGCCATTAAATTCACTGAGCAAGGAGCGATCACCATTCGTGTGGCTGGTGCGCCTACGAGTGGTAAATCAAACCAGCCTAATCAAAAGATTTACGTTACGATCGCTGTACAAGATACTGGAGTAGGTATTCCCGCTGAAGAGCAGACAACCCTATTTGAACGGTTCCATTCTGGTGAACATAAGCGTTCTGGAAGCGGCCTGGGGCTGTATCTTTCTCGCCGAATTGTGGAATCCCATCAGGGGACAATTAACGTGCGATCGCAACCGGGTGAGGGGAGTGTTTTTACGATTCGTTTACCAGCAAAAAAGTAGAATGGGCATGGAAACTTTAAGCAAAATTATGCAGAGACGGCTCCAACAAATTCTTGCGTGAGTCCTTGAGAGCATCCCAATCTTGCAAGACTCATTTAGCAACAACTTCTCAAGCTATGGAATAGGTGATTTGCTTAAGCCGGATGTCTTGAACGGTACAAGTCCAGTTTTCAGGGGGCGAAGCTATAGCAATATTGGATATAAGGTGCACCCTTACCGGGGGGGAGCAGGTTCGTAGGGAGCATAGCCAGGGGATGACACTCGCTCAGGAGGAGGAGGCACTGGCTCATAGGGTGACGGAATAACGACACTGGGGAAGGGGAAAGGCGTTGGGGTAGCAGGGGAATAATACCCCTCTGGAGTAGGCATTGGAGAAGCAGGGGAAGTTTCTGGAACAGGACTGCTCCCTGGATAGGATCGCTCAGGATAAGGGGGGGCAGAATTCGAACCATCTCCAGGATAGCCTTCATCGTTAGTAGGGGCAGATTGACGCAACTCCTCCGGCACCATCCATCGCTTCAATGCTTCTTGCTCAGCTCGCTGACGAGCCAGTTCTGCCGCCCGAATTTGTGCCTGCCACCCACCGATCAGTGATTGGGCTTGTCGGTAGAGAGCACGCCCCGGAGCAATGGTTGCTAAAATTTGAATGGCTCCACTGAGATTTCCTTGATTGGCAGTAGCAGAAGCTTGATCGAGAATCGGCCGGTCTTCGATCGCTTGAATCTTATATGTCCACGTCCCAATCAGAGTTTGCGCTTCTGGTCGGAGTGGACGCTTCAGGCCAATTCGTCTGGCTTGTGCGATCGCCTCCTGCAACGCTGCAACCGTTCCTTTCTCGGCAACTTTTTGAGCATAAATAAGATAAGGCCGATCTTCCATTTTCTGGGCTTCTGCCGTCCAGTAGGCGATCAGGGTTTGAGCTTGAGCGCGACGGGGGCGATCGCGACCAATTTGCTGGGCTTGCAGTTGGGCCAACTGTTTTGTGAACAGCGTGGGCACCTCACCGACAATCCAGGCCGATTGTAACAGCGTCAAATCCTGTAATTGAGCCTGCCAGTTCTTTAAAGCCGTCTGAGCCTGTTGATAAAAGCGGCTTTCGGGTTTAATTAAAGTCCTTTAAATCAGCAATTTTTCCTCTGCCAGAATCCAATTCTGGCTTCGCATGGCGGTTCGAGCTGCCCTTGCGATCGCCTCCCCTTGTTGCCAATATTTTTTCCATTGAGCAATCTCGGTCTGTGCATCTTTATAAAGAGGACTGCCAGGAGGAATCCGGCTGGCTAACTCAACAGCCCCTCTTAAATCACTTTGTTCTATCTTCTTGCGCGCCGCTAACAGGATGGGATGAGACCACTCAGCAATTAACCGCTGTGCCTCTGAATATAGGGAGCGATCGGGAGCCCATTGGCTGACCAGTTCTAACCCTGCCAGAATCTTAGATATCTCCCCGGAACGGCCTGCCTGCTGGGCACAGTAGAGCCGATCCATATCAGTAGATAGAGGTGAGATAGTTTTGCAGTCAACGGTTGGAGGAGGTGTAGTCAACCACCAGAAGGCTAGTCCGCCAATTCCTCCAAAGACAGAGCAGATACTGAGACCAATCAACAACCACAACCATTTCCCTACCCTAATCTCACGTCGAGAAACAGGACCCGAAAGTGGATCAGGAATTTCTGATTCGATCGACAAAGGCGGTTCCAGGCCAGACTGCGCCCTTACCTCTGCAGGATTCAACCCATCAGGGTTATTTAGTCTAAATGAGTTCGATCGCTTCCCCACCATGTTCTTAACTCCTCACATCCAGGACTGCCTGTCTCAGCCAAACCTGAGGTAACCTCATTAAGGCTTCCTATTAAAACCAACATTCCTAGTCACCAGCACTCATCAGGGTAACTAAATTAAGTCGAAAATTCACCCCAGTCCAGTGTCAGTGAGTTTATCTTGGCTCTATAGATTGGCCTCCTGGCAGTTTCTTTCATAAAGTTTTCAAATCAACCAAAGGATCTGAATTAAGAGGGCGTTTGAAAAGTATCTGGCGTTTAAAACCGCGACTACACTCACCCAGTCTGCCGACACAGACCCAATACAATCAAGATTTTCAGTAACCTGCGTTGGCAGGTTTTCTCCGGATAGCCACGACTTCAGTCGCCAGGGTGACTAAGCGAAATTTTATCTCCAGGATTAAATTTTTACAAAAATTGTAGAATTCTCTGAGTCGGTACTCTCAATATTTTTCCTATACGGAAAATAGACTGACTAACTCACCCCTGACTGTAATTCACTGAGTTAGATAGATACTCTACCTAAAAGAGTAGAATCGATGGCTGGCCTTGTTATCTGGTACTAGACGTAACGACCGGACAAACCGTGTCTGCTGTGCCGCCCGGGGGAATTAATCCAACAACATGAGGAACAGGGCGGGGTGTATACCCAACCAGAGAAGCGCCCTTAAAAGCTAAGGATGTGCTTGCTCCCGAATCTAGCATGACCGCATCCCGGAAGCCCGCTTTAGCCAGAGCTATGCCCAAATCCACTGAACCAATGGGTTCAGTGGACACCCCGATTTGCGGTTGTCCTTGCTGGTTAATTCCCCAGAAGGCACGGTGACGCAATTCGTTGACACTGTAGAGTTTGCCAAAGCGTTCCAGGGGTTGGGGTTGACCACGATCAACCAACCAGCCAGCAGCGACAAAGGCATCCGTGACCTCTGGCATTTCAGCCTGAATCCCTTCTAAGCTATTGTGCTTCTGGGGATCAAAGGGAATAAACTTCACTGCACTTGGCCCAATTAACACCAGTGGTCGCTCTTTAAGAAATGGGATTTCACCCCGTTTACCAGGAATAAACTGTCCATGACTTTGACTATAGACTGGCCCCAACATCTCATTAGAATCAAGCATTTCTAGAGAGAAGAAACCTCCATCTACAGCGGCGATGACTGGGGTTCCAGCAATAATTTCGGGAACCTGGCCGCGCGTATTGGCATGAATCGTAACGGGTCGCCCGCCAGCAATGAAAATGAAGGGCGTATTGTCAATGGTGGCATCAAGGCGACGCACCGGAGCAGCAAAATCGAAGCCAAGGTTAATAGGAGCGGCTTGTGGACCTTCCCAGGCAATATCAACCATTTCCTCCATGCGGGACTGGCCAATGCGTCCGATCGCAAACAGGTTCCTAGACTGTCCTGCCAGTTGCTCGTCGTTATCATCCATTGTCAGGGCAGCCGCATAACCTGCTGCCTCTACCGCTTCTATTGCCGCCTGATCAAATTTTCCTTCAGGATAGACAAAATATCGAATAGGCACTCCCAATTGGGATTCTAAAATTTGTTTCGACTGTTGGGTTTCAATCCCCAATTGCCTGGGAGACATCCCATCCATCACCTTATGCGTCACGCTATGAGAAGCGATCGTGATCAGGGGATCTTTTGCCATTTCCCGCAGGTGCTCCCAGGTTAGACTGGAGCGACCCATTTTTTTACCCACTTTGGCAGTATAAATGGCGAATACCGCCGGATAGTTATACTTTTTGAGCAGCGGATAAACGTAGTCGTAATGACCCTTGTAGCCATCGTCAAAGGTAAGCACAATGGGCTTGGGGGGTAAGGGCGCACCCGTTCTTAAATGGGTGACGAGCTGATCCATGCTGATAGGCGTTAATCCCTTCTTTTTAATCAGCTTTAAATGGCTTTCAAACTCTTTCGGGGTGACATCAAAAAATACCTGCTTTTGCGGCAGGATATCGTGATACATCATCACGGGTACCTTGGCCTGCCGTGCCAGGGGATTGATGTCGGGCAAGGGAGCAGGATTTAAATAAGCCATTATCTGAGGAGCGACCTGTCCCAACAATGCACCCATGCCGATCGCGGGTTGCTCGACCCAACTAGCCGTCTGAGAAACATTGCTAACCAATTGTGCAAACCCACCAGAGCTATCCACCGTTGTCGTTCCACAGTTACCAGTGAATGGAGCCGAGCGAGGCGATGAAACGCCATCCTCTGAGGATGGATAGGATTGGGTGGGATCCTCCGTTGGGCTGACATCCGGCTCTCCAAACTGATTGGTAGATGGGTCAAACCCGTGGCTCTGACTGGGCATCCCATAGGGAGTTTGATTTGCTTGCCCAGACTCTACGCTCTGACTGGGTATGCCATAAGGAGTTTGAACCGTCTGTCCAGACCCTGAATAGGGAGTTGGGTAAGCTTGGTTAGATACTCCATAAGAGGAGGTTTGAGAGTAGACTAACTGTGCTTCTACCAACCCGCAGCACGTAGCAGATAGAGTGCTGGTGAGAACCAGTCCTAAGACTTTGAAACTACGCCGAATCTTAAAAATTTGACTGAGCGATCCGACACTCACCTGAGGCACAGTTGGCATAGTTAATGAAACCTACAGAATCTCTTAGACAGATCTACTCCATAATGAGGGAGTTGTCAGTCTTTTTGCCTTTAACTTTCGCAGAATCTATAAATAGCAGAATCTATAAATAAATGTTTTAGATTCAAGGGAAACTATATATAAGTAAAAATAATAAACAGCAGAAAATTATAGACAAAAATCAATAGGACCTTTATTTCCCTTTCGATTCCTGATGACAATTGGGTCTCAGTGCAAAAAAACAGAAGGTTTTGTATTGCAGAATACAGAAAAGGTGGTCTGAAATTGGTGCAATCTTAATGAAATATTTAACCTCTTCAATTTGGTTCCCCCAGCCTGATCTGCAATGACTTAAAAAGACTTCGGACTTGCTAATCATCTGAGTAAATACACCCTCAAACTTCTAACTGCTGATGCAATCCCTCAGCAGTTTCCTGATCTTCTCCGTGCAGAACTTCTTTGCACCCCTGTTTTCATTCGTCTGGAATCTAAAATGATGTCTAAACGTAGCCGTAGGATGCTTTCGATCAGGAAGCATCAGCACATCCCTGTGAAAGCTATTCCCTGGCGATCGCTGGAGTGGTATGCCAGAAAGCTGTCTCCTAGTGCCCAGGCATGTATCCCGATCGCCCTACTAATTGTTCTTATCTGGGGCTATGCCGCTATTGCCATTTCTGAACCTGTGCCCAAGTTGAAAGATGTGGCTGAAATGGCCAAAGAACTGAAGGTCGGCATGGATACCATGTGGGTCATGGTTGCGGCCTTTCTGGTGTTTTTCATGAACGCGGGCTTCTGTATGTTGGAAGCGGGCATGTGCCGTCAGAAAAACGCGGTGAACGTACTGGCCAAGAATTTGATTGTATTTGCACTGTCCACTATTGCCTTCTGGGCGATCGGCTTTGGTCTGATGTTCAGCAATGGTAATGGCTTCATCGGGGTCAGTGGGGGCTTCTTCTTAACGGGTGCTGATAATAGCCCTGCAACGGGAGATGACTATCAGGGTATCTTCAGTGCCCTCAACTGGACGGGGGTACCCCTGGGAGCAAAGTTCTTCTTCCAGTTGGTGTTCGCAGGAACTGCCGCCACGATCGTTTCGGGTGCTGTTGCAGAACGGATCAAGTTCGTAGACTTTCTTGTCTTCAGTTTGTTGCTGGTGGGAATTTCCTATCCCATCACAGGTCACTGGATCTGGGGTGGGGGCTGGCTTGCCAAAATGGGCTTCTGGGATTTCGCTGGCTCTACAGTTGTTCATGCGGTTGGCGGTTGGGCTGCACTTATGGGTGCTGCTATCCTTGGTCCTCGGATTGGAAAATACAGGGCCGATGGTACTCCTAATGCCCTGCCCGCTCACAACATGAGCATTGCCACTCTGGGGTGCTTAATTCTGTGGTTAGGCTGGTTTGGCTTTAACCCTGGCTCCACAATGGCCGCTGATCCCAATGCGATCGCTCACATTGCTCTGACCACCAACACCGCTGCGGCCTTTGGCTGTATTGCCGCCACCATTACTGCCTGGACTGTTTTGGGTAAGCCTGATCTTTCAATGGTGATCAACGGGCTGCTGGCTGGGCTGGTTGCCGTAACCGCCCCTTGTGCTTACATTAATGCCGTATCAGCCGCCGTTATCGGGATTGTTAGTGGGGTTGCGATCGTGTTTGCGGTTGGCTTCTTTGACAGACTCAAGATTGATGACCCTGTTGGGGCCATTTCTGTTCACCTAGTTAACGGCTTTTGGGGCACTCTGGCGGTAGGGCTATTTGCGGCTGGAGACCAGTTCTACAAAGGTGGCCCAGTCGGACTGTTTTATGGTGGCGGGATTAATCAGCTTTGGATTCAGTTCCTGGGTAGTATCACGGTCGGTGGCTTCACCGTTGCAGCCTCTGCCATCTTCTGGTTCATTCTGAAGTCGACCATGGGAATCCGGGTTACCAAGGAAGAAGAAATCCTGGGGCTGGACATCGGCGAACATGGGATGGAAGCCTATGCTGGCTTCGTCAAGGAAAGCACTGGCACGATTGGCGATGTCATGCCGTCCAGCTCAATGGCTTCCAGTTCTGGAGAATAGCATCTAGGCTGCTCCAGGATTCCTGTGGGCGAGTTGTCGCCGGAACGCAAGCGATACAGAAGAAAGGAGTTGGTATCAAAATACCAACCCCTTTCTTCTAAGAGAAATTTATCGCAATCCTACGGAGTCACTGCTAATATTTTTTGCCTGGAAAAAACTCAACATGGGCACAAAAGGCTTTGTAACATACGATACAACTCCTGATGGCCAATAGAATCAAAATCAACCTCAATGAATCATTGAGGTAAACAATAGCTGATGGCTACCTGACTCTATAGAGTCAGTCTAAGGATGACAAAACTCCAGACCCTCAACATTTCTAACGCTGGCGATAGGGCTATGGTGCAGCGTTGCTTGTTTATGCTGCTTTATCTTGGCTGCTGTACTGCCCAGTCTGCTTGACGGAAACTTTTTTGCGAGGATTTTCGGTGAACGATGGCTAAACTTAAATACAAAAAGAGGCTTAGGAGCCAGAAAAGACGAGGTTCTGGCTTTTATCAGTGGTTGTCCTCATTTGGGCAGTTCTGTACCTGCCTGAATGAAACTGGCAGTACCAGGATGGGAGAGCGATCGCTGCTTAAGTTGGGTGTTACGTTTTGTATCCCAATTCTAATTCTAACCATTTTGAGTCTGCTAGGGGGGCCGATGGCAGAAGTAGCCTCAGCCCAAACCCCGGCAGGTGGGAAAAGTCCCTACGATGCGATCAATACGGGAGACACAGCCTGGATGCTGATTTCTACAGCCCTGGTGCTGTTCATGACTCCGGGGCTGGCCTTTTTCTAGGGTGGCCTGGTGCGATCGCGCAATGTGCTCAACATGATGATGATGAGCTTTGTGTCGATGGCGATCGTGGGCGTCACCTGGATTTTGTGAGGTTACAGCCTTAGTTTTTCTCACATTGCCTTAAACGACAAAAACTGGGATACCGGGATTGGTAGCTTTATTGGTAGCCTCAGTTGGCTAGGACTGAACGGGGTTGGTTACACTCCTGATCCGGTTTATGCTACTTCCATCCCCCACCAACTCTTTATGGCTTACCAGATGATGTTTGCCATTATTACAGTAGCGCTGGTGTCGGGTGCGATCGCGGAGCGGATGAGCTTCAAAGCCTACGTTGGCTTCCTGCTACTCTGGTCTACCTTCATCTATTGCCCGATGGCTCACATGGTCTGGGGCAGAGGGTGGTTGGGCTACATCGGTGCATTGGACTTTGCTGGCGGAACCGTTGTTCACATCAGTTCTGGTGTCTCAGCTCTCGTGGCGGCCTGGATGCTCGGCCCTCGTAAAGATTTCACCGTTAAGCCGATCCTTCCCCACAATGTCCCCTACGTACTGCTGGGGGTAGGAATGTTGTGGTTTGGCTGGTTTGGCTTTAACGGGGGAAGTGCGATCGGGATTGGTAGAGATCCATCAGCAGTTCCCTTGGCAACGGTAGCCTTTGTTGCTACCACTGTAGCTACTTCAGCCGCAGGTTTGGCCTGGATGCTGGTGGAATGGTTTACCAAAGGCAAGCCAACCGCTGTTGGTATTGGTAGTGGATTTGTAGCGGGCCTGGTAGGGATTACACCAGCCGCTGGCTTTGTCACTCCCATTGCGGCTATCTTCATTGGTGCAGTAACTTCCCTCTGCTGTTTTGCTGCCGTCAATATCAAAGCTAAGCTCCAGTTTGACGATTCGTTAGATACCTTCCCAATTCACGGCGTAGGAGGAACGATCGGAGCCATTTTGACAGGTGTTTTTACTACCAAAGTGGTCAATGGATTAGGTGCCGATGGTTTACTGTCTGGTAACCCTGGCCAGGTACTGATCCAAGTTGTTGCGGTGTTGGTTGCCTATGTCATTGCAGCGGTAGGAACCTTTGTGATCTTGAAGATTGTTAGCTTGTTCACCGATCTGCGGGTCAATCCTCAATTTGAGGAAGAAGGGCTGGATATTCACGAGCATGGTGAAGAAGCCTACGGTGAAAGTCTGGCTGGTGAAATCACATTTGCCACTAAACTTTCTGACTAAGAGGATGCTTTAAAAGCCTGGCTCTTTGTCACTCTGGCGACTCAAGTCGCGGCTATCCGGAGAAAACCTACCAACGCAGGTTACTGAAAATCTTGATTGTATTGGGTCTGCGTCGGCAGACTGGGTAAGTGCGGAGTCGCGGTTTTAACTGCCGGATACTCTTTAAACGCCCTCTTAGGCAATTTCTGCAAAAGTTGATCCCCGCAAATTGTATGGGTATAGCATGAGACAGTTCCCTTGTACTAAAAGGTGAAAGTTAGCGTTTAAACGCTGTGCTTGTACAAGACTGATCCCTTTCCTGGAAATTTTCTGACATCTCCTGGATCGATCGCATATTAAGCTATTTCAAATTTTTGGCTGGTTTGGCTAAATGACAGCACCCTTAAATGAGATCGCTTCTACAATCAGAGGCATTGTCTTGAATCTGCTTCACGTGTTTAAGAGGCGTTTGGTTACTGTTTTCAGGTGGGCCATCCCCGTTAGTGTGGCAGGTGGATTGGCTTTTGTTGGTATTTATATACCACTGCAACGCGATAGCTCTACCGCTTTGTCCCCGGTGAATGCAGTGCCGGTAGATCGTCCGCAGGTAGCAACAATCGAATCTGGACTGGGACCACGGCATCAACTGACCTATCAACAATGGGTTAGTGTGCTGGAACGAGAGGCTACTGTTATGGCCGATCAGCGTCCCGATCGCTTGAATATTCTTCTAGGAGATTCTTTAAGCTTGTGGTTTCCCAGCCATCTGTTACCGACCGATCGCACCTGGTTAAATCAAGGGATTTCTGGTGAAACCTCTTATGGAGTGTTGAAGCGCATCAAGCTGTTGGACAAAACCAGGCCCCGGATTATTTTTCTCATGATTGGTATTAACGATTTGATTCGGGGAGTTAGCGATGAAACCGTGTTGGCTAACCAGCGGGAAATTGTGCGCTATCTAAAACAGGCTCATCCCACAACCAGAATCGTGATGCAGTCAATTCTGCCTCACGGCGGCGATCGTACCTTGAAACAATATGCGGCTCTTTCTTCGGTTAATGCCAGCGAACCGCAAAAACCACCTGTTTGGGTAGAGCGGTTGCCGTACCTATCTAACACGATGATTCGGACGCTAAATCAACGATTGGCGATTGTGGCACAGGAAGAAGGAGCTGAATTTCTGGATTTGCATCCCCTATTTGTCGATAGTCAGGGAAATCTGCAGGACAGGTTCACAACTGATGGACTGCACTTGAGTCTGGCAGGATATCAGGCTTGGAAATCGCAACTGGAGAAAATTCCTGATAGTCCGCCTCAAGCTGATATCCCCTCTCTATAGAAATAACACTTTTTCAGCAGAGAGTGTCAAGATTGAAGCGGAGACCAGTTATTCCGAATTCCTATGCCGGAACTGCCAACCTCGCTCGCTCAACACTATCACGAACGCACCAAGTACGACCCCAAAACCATTAACGCTAAAAGCAAACCACTAGACTGGACTCAACAGCCCGTTCCTTTTAAGGAATACAAAATAGGGGTTTCCTACGATCTAAAACCGTTTTTAACTGAAAAGCTGGATAAATTTGCTAGCGATCCGGTTGGGAGTTGGTGGAAACGCCTCTCTCAAATTCTATTTTTTAGCTACGGATTGACAGGCATGATCCCTACCGTGGGGGAACCCCACTACTTGCGGGCGGCTCCTTCAGCAGGCGGCTTGTATCCAGCGGAAGTATACCTCATTTCCCGCGGAACGCCACTTTTACCTGCGGGTTTATATAACTATCAGGTGCGGACGCATTCGTTGATTCACTTTTGGGACAATGATGTCTGGACAAAACTGCAAACGGCCTGTTTTTGGCATCCCATTCTGGACAATACTCAACTGGCTTTAGTGGTGACTGCTGTATTTTTCCGATCGGCATGGCGCTATCAGGCGCGAGCCTACCGTCGGATTTTTCTCGATACAGGTCACTTGTTAGGCAACATAGAACTGGCCTGTGCCATTAATGACTATCGCCCCCACTTAATTGGCAGTTTTATGGATGAGGCTGTGGATCAACTGCTTTATCTTGATCCAGAACAGGAGGGGGCGATCTCTGTTGTGCCGCTGGCTAATCTATTGGAGGTGCGACAAAATCTCCCATTAGCTAAAACCATTATTTCGGCCCCTACCCAGACCTCTTTCCCATCCATTTCCGACGATCAACTGCTGGCGTATTTTCATAAGGTCACTCAGATCCCGTTTGATACGAATGCCAAAGTGAACTGGAAACTACCTCCCGTGGAAGGGCAGCGAACCGATAAATATAACTTTCCGTTTTGTACTAAGGTCTCTACCGTAGTGACCCCCATCAACTGGGGTAAGGGGCTGACTGGCTTGGAAAATACCATGCTGAGGCGGCGTTCTACCCGGTCTTATACCGGAGATGCTATAACCCTGACAGAACTGAATCAGTTGCTGGATTTCACCTATCAATCCCATCACTATGTTGAGCAGGGATTGGATGGCAACCCGGATTATTTTGACCTTAGCCTGGTGGAAACCTTTATCGTTGTATCGTCTGTGGAGGGGTTAGAAGAAGGGTGCTATTACTATGCTCCAAAAGCCCAGGAACTCCGGCAGATCCGCTTTAAAAACTTCCGGAAAGAGTTACATTTCCTCTGCCTGGGTCAGGATCTGGGCCGGGATGCCGCTGTGGTGCTATTTCATACTGCCGATTTAAAGACGGCTGTTGCAGCGTATGGCGATCGTGTCTATCGCTACCTGCATATGGATGCCGGACACCTGGGACAGCGGCTCAACCTGGCAGCCATCCACTTAGGACTGGGAGTGAGTGGTATTGGCGGCTTTTATGATGATCAGGTGAATGAAGTCCTGGGCATTCCCATTGATGAAGCTGTTCTCTACATCACGACTTTGGGCAGACCCCAAACCCCTTAAAAACAAATGCCCCAGCTACTGCTAGCTGAGGCACAAATGCGCTCACATCTATTCGAACTCAAGAATTTAGCCAGGTGAAGGGAACCTGTAATTAGCCGATGTAGTTTGCTTCTGCTTCCAATTGACGAACCAGACTCTCGTCTCCCTTCGCTCTTGCTATTTCAAGACGGCGCTGTAGATTCTTCTGTAAATTACTACGATGAGTTTCAGAGATGTTTGTTAAATTTCCTTGACGCTTTTTGTTCAACATGGACTTTTCCTTCGCCTTGCTTGTGCATTTGCTATTTTTTCTATCCTAGCATTTCAGGCAAAAACGGTAGTTTTTGTTACTGAAATGTCACGATGATCGACAAGTTGAGGGCCAAATGAGCCACAGTGAGATATTAACGCTATTAACAGACTTTGGGCTGAGCGATCCTTATGTGGGAGTGATGAAAGGGATCATTGCTCAGGTCAACCGCTCTTTGACGGTAATTGATTTGACTCATCACATCCCGCCCCAAAATATTCATCTGGCTCGGTTTGCCCTGATGACCGCTATGCCCTATTTCCCTGCTAGAACGGTACACGTAGCCGTTGTCGATCCAGGCGTGGGCAGCGATCGACGTCCGATTGCGGTAGCCTTTGGCTCAGATCCAAATGCCCCCATGGGATTCTTAGTAGGGCCAGATAATGGCTTATTCAGTGGGGTATTGAGCCAGTATCCAGTCCTAGAAGCTGTGGAGCTAACCGAGTCTCAGTACTGGTGGACGGCTACTCCCAGTTCGACCTTTCATGGCCGGGATATTTTTGCTCCAGTCGGTGCTCATTTGGCTAGTGGGGTGCCTTTGCAGAAGTTAGGTACGACGATCGCGGTTGACTCGTTGGTGATGCTCCATTCCCTAACCCCACAACGAACGAAACATACTCTCACGGGTTGCATTCAAGCTGTGGATCACTTTGGTAATTTAGTCACTAATATCCCGGCCAGCGAAGTGAATGGACAAACCTGGTATGCCGCAGTGAAGGATGTTACAGTTCCGGGCAGAAAAACCTATAGTGATAGTGCCCCCGGAGAGTTACTGGCTTTTGTGGGAAGTCACTCCTGGGTGGAAATTGCAGTGAACCAGGGACACGCTCAATCGGTGTTAAACCTGGGGATTGGAGATGCCGTGCAAGTGATTTTGCATCACCCACATTCTTCACAAGGAGATTAGTAAGGAGATTGACAATGACATCATCCTTAGAGCCAGGGATTTATCAAGGACAGTTTGGAGAATTTACAATTACGGAGCGAGATCGCTGGGAAGTCATTGTTTACCGCAGCGGTTTGGTACTGGCGGCTGGTTGCTTTGTGATTGGTACTGGGCTGGTTCTGGGGTCAGAAAAGCTAGATAGTCACCCGCACATTTTGAGCTGGCTTTACTCCGGCTTTTGTTTAGGGTTGGGAGTCAGTCTATGGACAATTCACATTTATATGAAGTTGCTTCATCGAGTGCTGCAGGTGTTTTGGGGAATCGGTGTAGTGGCTTCTTTGGCGATCGCGCATGGGAGTCCGGCCCCTTTCGCTTTAACCGTTTACAACTATCCTTTAACAATTTTCGGCGTGGGCTTTGTCTTCGCGGCGTTGACCGGGATTTTCTTCAAAGAAGCCTTCTGTTTCGATCGCCTGGAAACCAAACTCCTCACTCCTTTAATTCCTGTTTTGCTCCTTGGTCATTTGCTGGGTTGGCTCTCTTTGCCTGTAGAGCGAGTTTTATTGGCGATAGGGGCCGGACTGTTTGTCGTATTTGCTCTGCGTAAGGCGATCCAACCCATCCCTCCAGATATTGGAGATAAAAGCATATTTGCTTACCTGAAACAAAAGCAATAGAGACATTTTGGGACAGCCGCCCCGATAGAATTTGCCATTCCTGATGCAGAGGCTACCGTTTTCTCCAGAGACGTTTCGTCGAAACATCCCTAGAGAATCTGGATACTCCCCATAAGTCTAGAATTCTCCCTGCCCGATCTTTCACGGAAACCGTTTATCGGTCATAGTTAAAAGGTGTGATTGCGAGCGAAATTTATGAGCAACCTACCCCAGGCAGCTAACTCAGCCCCAACTTCTGAAACAGATACATCTTCAGCCTCAATAACCCTGAAGCAGGTAACGCCTTTACGCTGTTTGATTGGGGCAACGTTATCGGGGAGCTTTGCTTTTGGGATGTATTTAACGACCCATGCGATCGCCCTATCGTTTGCCATGCATAAAATTCAATCCACTAATCTGGCAGTTCAGCGCATCTCCGCCGCTGTTCGTACTCTGGTTATTGGTCTAACGACTCTTGGCATGGGGGTGTTTAGTCTAGCTACCCTGGGGCTGTTGGCTCTGGCTGTTCAACTGACGATTCGCCAGTTTCGGCAAAAAGTAGAACCGAGAACGGGCAATTAATTGATCTGTAATTTTGGCGGGCAAGCCGCTTGTTGAATGGGCGAGTACTTTCTTTCAATAAACCAGAAGACTGCAGGATGATTTGCAGTCTTCAATGTTGTTAAGGCTAGTTTTTAAGAGTTAGCATCAAATCCGATTGTGCTCAAGCAAGGCCTTAGTAGAGGTCACTGACCTCAAAGTGGATGATCACAGCCTTGGGGGCCATGGTGATAGTCCGCGATCGCTAAGAGTTGGTTGTTTGAGCAGCTAAAAGTTGCTTCAATTTTTCTAGCTCTTGTGCCCAGCGAGGATCAGGTTGCACATTCTCTAAATCTGAGCCTGAAGCCGCAGCACCACCGCTCTTACGAGACTTGTTGCTATTGCCACCCTTGCGTTTTCCACTGCCTGTGTTACTGGCAGGAGCATTAGCTTGAGATTGCTCATCTCCTTTTTCCTTAGTGCGGGGTAATGCTTTCTCGATTTTAATGGGGTTGTCTTTGACAACAGAGCCATTGAACTTTTCGATAAAAGCATCTGCCTCCTCATCGCTTTTGACTGTCACAAAACCAAAACCACGGCATTTATTCGTTTTTCGGTCTGTAATGATTTTGGTCGAAATGGTATCGCCTGCTTCGGCAAAAACTGCCTCTAACTCCTGGCGACTCAACTCTTCTGGCAAATTACCAACATACAGACGAACGGACATGGAAAGAAACCTCCAGACTGTGATTCAACTTCAAAAAACTCTTACTTCAGTAGCTTTGGCTGCAATGGCTGAGTGTGTATCTGAACTGAAGACGTACCTGTTCTTTCCCTCCTGCCTGCGTTAACTGTACGCCAGTTACCCAAAAATTAGCTGTATCCTTCTGTGAACAACCTGGTTTCACCGAAAGTCTAAAAGTTGAGTGGGGACAGTAACTCGATAAAGCCAAAAGCATTGTGCTCAATCACTTCATTTCTGGATGATGAAAGTTGAACACCTGGCTCTGACATTCCAGCTTTGAAGTATTTGCGCCATCCATTAAGGTATCACGGTCTGTAGAGCGCTGCTATAGACAATGGCAAATTATATCTTCAGACAGGATCGACATTTCAAACTTGCCCCAGGTTTAGCTTGCAGTTCTTCAGGAATCAGTATTACAAATTGTAACAACAGAATGAGAAGCTGACAATTTTTCAGTCCTCAGCAAACACATACTTGTATAGTTCATCTGGACTGGGTTCAGGACTTTCCAGGGCAAACTGCACAGCGTCATCCACGATCGCCTGTACCTTGTTTTCGATCTCCTTCAAGTCAGTCTCCTTGGCCAAGTTCTGCTCTAGCAGATAAGCCGCAAATTTCTTGAGGGGGTCACGGGCAAACCAGAGGTCTTTCTCCTCCTTTGATCGCAGTTCATCTGGATCAGCCAGGGAATGCCCCCGGAAGCGGTAGGTTAGACATTCGATCAGGGTTGGTCCTTCTCCAACTCTGGCGCGGGCTACTGCCTCTTTGGCGACATTACGCACGGCCAGCACATCCATCCCATCTACTTCGACTCCCGGCATATTAAAGACAGATGCCTTCTGGTAAATTTCTGGTTGGGATGTGGCCCGTTCATGAGCCATCCCGATCGCCCACTTATTATTTTCCACTACAAAGATGATGGGAAGTTTCCACAGGGCTGCCATATTTAAACACTCAAAAAACTGCCCATTATTTGTGGTGCCATCCCCAAAGAAGCAAGCCGTCACCTGATCAGCACACTCATCACCCATCACCTCTCGCCGATAACGGGTCTGGAATGCCGCTCCAGTTGCCACGGGAATGCCTTCACCAATAAACGCAAATCCCCCTAACAAATTATGTTCAGCGGAAAATAAGTGCATTGAACCGCCCCGACCCTTACTGCATCCGGTGGCTTTGCCAAATAATTCGGCCATCACATTACGGGCTGGAACTCCAGCACTGAGGGCGTGAACGTGATCTCGATAAGTGCTGCAAACGTAATCTTCACCGGGACGCATGGCTTTAATGACACCTGTTGAGATCGCCTCCTGGCCGTTATACAGATGGACAAACCCGAACATCTTGCCCCGGTAATACATCTCGGCACACTTATCTTCAAAGAAGCGCCCTAAAACCATGTCCTCATAGAGCAACAACCCTTCTTTTCTGGTGATGCTGGCAGTAGTGGCCTGAAAAACTGGGACTGTTCTCTCTTGAACCATTGACTTGTCTTAACCTCAGACTTTTCAACTGATTTTTCCTAGAATTTATGTTGCTGACTGAAAGTTTTTGCTTATCCTTGTGTAAAGTTCCACTCTGTCAAGCAACTTAGCCAAGCAACTGCTGATTCAGGTTGCCTCTGAATTCAGGATTGCCTAATGATAACCTTGACAGGTCGTCACAAGACGATACCATAGCTTAACCTTACTTCTTACCGTTGGGGAAGTGTACTGTGCGTATTCCGCTCGACTATTACCGAATCCTGGGTTTACCGATTCAGGCAACCAGTGAACAATTGCGACAGGCTCACCGCGATCGCACGTTACAGTTGCCCCGACGAGAATATTCAGAGGCGGCAATTTCAGCTCGCAAAAAACTTCTGGATCAGGCGTATGCTGCCCTGTCTGATCCTAAGCAGCGGCAACAGTATGATGCCAGTTTTCTAGCTAAGACCTATGATCTTCCATCGGCATCATCTAATGTAGAAGCACCGGGCTTTAGGGGTTCAGGTTCAGCGCCGTTGCTCTCCGAAAATGGGACGCTGATTGATCCCCATACCCCCAGTATTGAAATTGATGAAGACCAGTTCATTGGTGCCCTACTGATCCTGCAGGAATTAGGGGAATATGAGTTGGTACTAAAACTGGGCCGTCCTTTTCTTACGGGTGGGAGTGCCAGCTTGCGAGATGGGGACTACGGAGATCCTAATATCGTCTTTTCGGACATTGTGCTGACTGTAGCTCTCGCC
Organism: Leptodesmis sp.; assembly: GCF_052746595.1. Taxonomy (NCBI): domain Bacteria; kingdom Bacillati; phylum Cyanobacteriota; class Cyanophyceae; order Leptolyngbyales; family Leptolyngbyaceae; genus Leptodesmis; species Leptodesmis sp. The sequence continues at coordinate 7,940 of NZ_JBRAGO010000006.1, read as the reverse complement.
TGTCTGGAATTGGGCCGGGAACAGTGGCAGCAAGGTCAGTACGAAAATGCAGCTGAAGCCCTCGAAACCGGACGACAGTTATTGCTGCGGGAAGGGCTGTTTGTGGGAGTTCGGGGTGAAATTCAGTCTGATCTTTGTCGGCTACGACCCTACCGAATTTTAGAACTGTTAGCTGCTTCAGAAGATCAGGTAGAAGAACGGCAGCGTGGGATGGATCTGCTGGAAGAAATGCTCAATGAACGGCAGGGCATTGATGGCAGTGAAAGCGACCAATCTGGGCTGAATGTAGATGATTTCTTGCGGTTCATTCAACAAATCCGGTCTTATCTAACAGCGGAAGAGCAGCAACTATTGTTTGAGCAGGAAGCGAATCGTCCTTCTGCTGTAGCTACCTATTTAGCGGTGTATGCTACTCTGGCAAGGGGATTCGCCACTCGCCAACCGGAACTGGTGTATCGGGCAAAACAGTACCTGTCTCGATTAAGTGGACAGGATGTGCATCTGGAGCAGGCGGTTTGCTCCCTGTTGCTGGGCCAAACAGAGCAAGCCAGCCAGATGTTAGAGCAAAGCCAAGAACAAGACTCGATCGCATTTATTCGCCACCACTCGCAAGATTCTCCTGATTTATTACCGGGATTATGCCTATACACCGAGCGCTGGCTGCAGGATGAGGTGTTTCCCCATTTTCGCGATTTATCTCAATGTCGGGTATCCCTCAAGGACTATTTTGCCGATCGCCAGGTGCAGGCATTTTTAGAAACGTTGCCGGATGAGAGTGGGGTTGTCGAACGCAACCCTCAATTCAGTTCCGTAGCCGGAGTCCGGCATCCGGATGCAATGACTGGTACTTTCGTCGAGCAGGAAGATAGGATGACAAATCATCAAAGGCCTATAGGGGCAACCCATGAAGCAAATTCCCAATGGGGGCAAGGATCCGATCGCGATTCCCTGATTGCGGCGGCTAGAGCCAGGATTGCCTCTCGTACCTCGGAAAATGTGGTAGGAGCAGAGAACCGTTTTGTTGGTGGAGTGACGACCGCAGAACGAGTAACTCAGGACAATGTCGGGCTGCAAGAAACTCCCCCTCCCAGAGCCGAACAACGGGTACGAATCAAAGGCTCCCAGCCAGGTGCAGGGGGGGCAGAACGACCTGAAAGCAGACCTGTGCAACACCGACTCGGAGGCGATCGTCCCCGTTCTCATCCTCCTGGAGGGAAGCCGCCCTGGCTGATGCCAGCATTGGCCGTCCTCGGTGTCGTGCTGCTGGGTTTAACCCTGTCTTCGCTGGTGCGAGGGTTGCAGCAATCAACTAAAAAAGCATCTCAAGACGCTGAAAAGCCTTTAGTTCAGTTGGACAAGCCCTTGCTAGAAAACCCTCAGTTAGCGACCAATCCGTTAACAGCAGCAACTTTAGACAAAGAATCGGCTAAACAGATCCTCGACTCTTGGTTATCCACCAAAGCAAAAGCAATGGGGCCAAATCATGAAGTTGCTCTCCTGGATCAAATTTTGCTGGATCCAAAACTGGCGGAATGGAAGGGGGTTGCTGAAGAAGCCAAGCGAGATAACTGGTATCGCACCTACAAGCATGATATCCAGATAGAGTCAGTGGAACTCATTTCCTCTGCTACAGGACAGCCTGTCTCATCGTCTGTAACCAATGGGGATCAGGCAACTTCTGGAGAAACGTTACCCCCGCCGACTGTGGGTGAATCGCCAGCGACTGATGTATCCCCCACCGAATCCCCCGGTGCTGGAGCCTCTCCTACTGCAGCAGATACTGCTCCATCCCCATCTCCCAGTCCCACAGGGGCGATCGTTTCCCCAGTTCCTACAACTCCCGCCTCTGAAGCAGATCAGGCACGGGTTATGGCTACTGTGACGGAAACCACAGAAACCTTCCGTGATGGGAAGTCTGATGGCACGCCGCAGACGGAAAACTTGCGAGTTCAGTACACTCTGATTCGCAAAGATGGCAAATGGTTTATTCAGGACTGGCAGGTGCAATAGTGTGTAAAGCTAGGTCAAAGTAAGTTCAGTTGTACTGGGAATGAATCCAAGCCATCCCAGGGTAAGGGTGGAATGGGGATCTGGTGCTGCTTGAATAGGTGCTGAACAAAACGCAAATTTGTGGGCGATCGTTCTTCGAGTGGGCAATGCACAAAGAAGTAGATTCGGGTTCCTTGCTGGAGCCATTGGCTGATGTGCGGAACCCAGTCCTGCAAAAATTTCTGATTCACATCTCGATCAGGATGACTGATATACCGAACTAAGCTGAAGGGAGCCGTAACGCTGAATTGAAGTGGTAGTTTTGGCTTCTTGCGTTCCGAATGCAGTTGGGGATTATCTGGAACGTCATAAATTGGACGAGTGTCCAGTAAAACGCGGCCAATTCCTAACTCCTGCAATAACTCTGCCAACCGATCTGAAGAGCAGGGAGTAAACCAGTCTGGGTGACGTAGCTCAATGGCAAACTCCGCGGTTGTTCTGGGCAGAGCTGTTAAAAAAGCCGCTAAATCAGTCAGGTTGGCAGGGCCGTAACTCGGTGGCAATTGAGCAAACAATGGCCCCAGACGATCACCCAGTCCCTGCATGCGTTCCAGAAAGCTTAGAGCCTCTTCCAGATGAGGATACAAAAGCCCTGCATGGGTAATAGTTCGAGGTAGTTTGGGACAGAATTGAAAACCAATGGGAGTTTCTGCCGCCCAACGATTCACCGTTGGCTGATCAGGAACTGAATAGAATGTTGTATTTCCCTCAACAGTAGTTAATCTCTGACTATAAAGCCGTAGAAATTCCGATGCGCGGCTGCCCGGAGGAAACAAGTCCCCTACCCATTCTTTGTATCCCCACAATGCACAACCAATCAAAAAGGACATGACTCTGGCTTGAGAATAGCTAATCTAACGCTGTTCCTACGGCTTCGCGATTTGAATTCCTGCAGGAATAAACTTTGCTGTCCACAGTTCCAGATCGGGATCGGGAATCGTAGCTCGAACTTGAGCCAGCAATTGTTGGGCCTGTTCCTGAGAAGCGGCCAGAGCAAATACGGTTGGCCCAGATCCGGACATGAGAGTTCCTAAAGTTCCTAATTGCTGAAATACTTGCCGTAAATTTGCTACTTGAGGATATTCGGGCAACACCACCTTTTCCAGGTCGTTATACAACAGCTTACCAATCTGATTTTCGTCTCGATGAGCGATCGCATGAATCATGGGGCCGGAATGGACTTGCTGATGACGGCATTCCAGATCCCCCGGTTGGCACAAATAGGAAGCCCCAAACTGTTGGCGGTAAGTCTTGTAGGCCCACGGCGTGGATACAGACAGACTGCGATATTTCGCTAAAACCAGATGCATATTTTCCAGATCAGGTAATCCATCCAGCTTTTCACCCCGGCCAGTGGCCAGAGCCGTTCCACCCACGATACAAAATGGCACATCTGAACCTAATAGAGACCCCAGTTCTTGAATTTCAATCTGAGTTAAGCCGAGTTCCCACATCATCTCCAGTCCCACCAGAACCGCTGCCGCATTCGTCGATCCTCCAGCCAGTCCTGCTCCTACAGGAATCTGCTTATGAATGGTGATGTCAATTCCTCCATAGCGAGCAAATTCCTCTGGAAATTGCTGACTCATCAGTTCTGCGGCACGATAGGCCAAGTTGCTCTGGTCGGCAGGCACCTGCTCATGCTCACAATGCACGCGAAACTGATCCGTGCCGTTTGCCCACAGTTCAACGCGATCGGCCAAATCAATACTTTGCATGACCATGACCAATTCGTGATAGCCATCGGGCCGATCGCCCAGAATTTCCAGATATAAATTAATTTTGGCAGGCGCGAGCAAGGAGTAAGAACGCATAGAGGCAAAGTTTTGAGTTTTGAGTTTTAAGTTCTAAGTTTGGAGTTAAATAAAGTTTTTTATATGAAATTCTAAACCTTGCCCAAGCCCAGAACCATAGTTTTTCTATGGGGAAACGATCGTTCTCTAGCTGGACTTGATTTAAGTTCTGATTTAGATAAAGAAAGTTCCTATACGAGTTTAAAGTTTAACTTAAATCAAACGTTTTATAACTTAAACTTTGTCCAAATTCAGAACTGTAGTTTCTCTTATAGGAAAACTCTAGTCCTCTAGTTGGACTTGGTTTAAAGCTCAAAACTTAAGACTCAAAACTGATTACTCAACTCCACCCATTGTTTAACACTTAAATCTTCTGCACGCACCTGGGGATTAATTCCCAGAGCTTCTAGAAGTTGCATCAGGTGATCACGATCGATGAGACTTTGCAAATTATTTCTCAGCATTTTGCGTTTACTGCTAAAGCCGAGTTTGATTAATTGCTCTAAGCGACGTGGATCGGTGGCAGTCAATTCAAAGGGGCGGGGACGCAAACGGATAACGGCGGAATCTACTTTGGGTGGCGGTTGAAAGGCTTGGGCGGGAACGTCACAGATGAATTCGCACTCCGCGAGATATTGAATCCGAACGGAGAGTGCTCCGGCGTGACTGGAACCTGGTTTGGCTACCAACCGCAGAGCAACTTCTTTTTGTACCAGTAAAACAATCAAGTCAAAGGGGTTTTCTACCGGATGTGCGATTGTTCCCAATACTTTTTCCAGGATTGGACCAGTAATGTTATAGGGAATATTAGCCACCACCTTATTGGGATATTGAAAGTTAGGAAATGGAGCTAAAAGTTGCTTCAAATCTAATGATAAAAAATCCCCTTGCAGTAACAGAAAATGCTCATTTTTTCCTAGTTTCTTTGCCAGGGATTCGCACAAATCACGATCGACTTCTACCGCAACCACGGCATCTGCCTGGGTCAATAATTGGTGCGTTAATATCCCTGTTCCGGGGCCAATCTCTAACACGCGATCGCCCACTATTCCATTCTTATCTGTTTTTCGCAGTTGAGCTGCAGCCAGAATTTTACTGAGCGCTTTTTCGCTGCGTAGCCAGTGCTGACCAAATTGTTTACGAGGTTGGGGCACAGTATTACTCCGGCAATCCGATTAACTCGCCTGTTCCTGTCACCACTTCCCCGATCGCCCAGGCAGAAATTCCCAGAGAAGTAAATCCTTGAATAGCCGATTGAGCCTGGTCTGGAGGCACCACCACTACAAATCCGATGCCCATGTTAAAGGTGTTAAACATGCCTGTGTCACTGACTCCGCCCTCAGTCTGGATCCACTGAAACACTGGAGAAATGGGCCAGGAAGCCGGGTCAATTTTCACAGCCTGTCCACTGCCCAGACAACGGGGCAGGTTCTCTGGTAAGCCACCTCCGGTAATATGGGCCATGCCATGAATTGTCAAGCCCGCCCGCCGAGCCGTTAGCACTGGATTGACGTAGATTTGGGTGGGGGTCAGCAGAACTTCTCCCAGGGGTTGATCCAGAAGTACAGGTCGATCGCGAAGGGAACAATTGCGATCGCTCAGAATCTTGCGCACCAGACTGAAGCCATTGCTGTGGACTCCCTGACTGGCCAGTCCGATCACCACATCGCCGATCTGTACTTGAGATCCGTCTAAAACCTGGCTTTTTTCGACAATACCCACACAGAATCCGGCCAAATCGTATTCTCCGGCTTGATAAAAACCAGGCATTTCGGCAGTTTCCCCACCCAGCAGAGCACATCCCGCTAACCGACAGCCAGTGGCGATCCCAGCAACTACATCCGCCAGTTGTGCGGGTTCTAGATGTCCGGTTGCTAGGTAATCCAGAAAGAATAACGGCTCTGCTCCGCAGGTCAGCACATCATTCACACACATAGCAACCAGATCGATCCCCACCGTATCGTGACGATTCAGGGTATGAGCGAGTTTGAGTTTGGTGCCCACACCGTCTGTGCCAGAAACTAGCACAGGTTCTTGATAGCCGGATGGCAACTGGAATAACCCACTGAAACCACCCAGATTTCCCAAAACTTCTGGCCGACGGGTACTTTCCACCGAACTGCGGATCCGCTCCACAAAGGCTCTACCCGCTACTACATCAACTCCCGCGTCTCGATATTCCATGCTTCAGTGCTTTTAGCGCGATCGCCGCATGTCATTGTACTCCGTCTGCACAAAACCACCCAAGTCCCAAGACCCCCGAAGTCATCTTTGCATCATTACAACGCCAATCTGGCACTGAAATTATGTAAAGTTTTGTTAAGTTTTAGATTGATCTATTTAGAAAGAAAAAAGGCTTGATCCCTGATTCTGTAAAGATTTCGACATGTTGAGACGAGAAAAGCATTTTGTGATTTCTCTTCCCAAGTCGGGATATCCCTGATCCCCAGCACAAAAACTTCATGCTAGTCTGTTGCAGTTTCTGGATTATGGAGTGAACACGGAACGAGTACGGGTTACGTCACGAGCCGGCGGGCAAGTCTATAGGGCTTGCAGCACCCGAGCCCCTATTGAAGTGCTTCTCATCGCAATACCTTATGAACCATAAAATTTTCAGCAGTTTGACTGCCTCTCTGTTGATTACCACTCTGGGTGTGTTACCAAGTTACGCAAATCCCACAAAGTCGGATAGTCAAGGAGCAGATACCAGTTCTAAGCCAGTTGACTCAAACGCTGCCCCAATCTCAGGGAAAGCCGCCGCGAACACCCCTACTGGGGACGAGATCGCCAGAGTTGACCAATTCTCGACTGAAGCCGTCAAAATTGGTGAGCAAAAGTCTGAAGAGCGAAAATCTGGCAGTATTCCCAAGCGGGAACCAGTTTCTTCAAGTTCGGTGATTGCTAAAGTCCAGCCTCTTACGCTCGCTGGCCGCAAAAGTGCCATCCTGTATGTGCGCAATCTGCCAGTCCTCACCTTCACGGGAACAACGGTAGCCACTTCTGGCAATGTGAAGGTAGGAGTTCAAACTCAGGCTGTTTCAAGTCAACCTGATTTCCGGGACAAAGCATTAGGGGCGAGCAAGTCTCCAGAAACACCGTCAATTCATTCCCTGCTAAGTTTTTCTCAAAGTTTTACGTCTCATCCAGATTCACTCTCCATTACCACACTGGATACAGAGTCTGCTCAAGCTGATCCTGTCTGGCGAGCTACCGTGCTGGCAGCCAGAATTAACCAACTCTACCGGGATGGTGTTGATGCCAAGAAAATTACGGTACGTTGGGATGATCAACAAAAATTGGGGACAGGCGATCGATTTGTAATTCAAGTTGATCAACTGCCAATTGCAACCATTGATCGCAACACCACTGCCACCAACAGCAATCGTAACCTAGAGCAAGATGCATTATGGGTGGCCAACCGTCTGCGCCGACTCCTGGGCAATGCGGAACCGTTGCAAGCTGTTGCCGGTCGCCCAAGCTGGGGAAGCCAGGGTATTTCTCTGGGGCCAATTCGCCTTCGCTTAGAAGGGTTTGCCTCCTGGTATGGCCCTGGTTTCCATGGCAATCCTAGCGCTAGTGGCGAACGATTTAATCAATATGCTCTGACAGCGGCCCACCGAACCTTACCATTTGGCACCTGTGTATTGGTAACGAATTTGGAGAATGGGCAGTCTGTTGTGGTGCGGATTAACGATCGTGGCCCCTTCCACGGCAACCGCATCATTGACCTGTCAACGGGAGCCGCCCGTGTGCTGGGTCTAGTTCAATCGGGTGTGGCCCGAGTTCGTCTGGAAGTGATAGCTCCCAACAATGTTGCCACAACCAGTCAATAATTAAACCCATCAACCGTGTAACCCAGACGTGACTTATAACGTCTCTGCTCGTCAGTTGAAAGACAATCCAGAAATACGCCTTGTTCAGAACAATATTTCTCTGGCGTAAAAATTTCAGTCTGCTAGCTGAACTCGGTTAAGAGGCCAGAAGTGAGCATGAACAGCCGCTTTTGGCTTTTCTTTTGGCTTTTTAGTTTTCAAGGTACGAACGGCTTGGTGGTGCAGAAAACTCCTGAAACCCCTATAAATCAAGGATTCTCACCGA